>JASFMF010000300.1:0-3872 GCA_050117705.1 Phycisphaerales bacterium | reverse complement strand
CTCCTGTAAGCTGAGAGCTGGCCTACGAGGTAACCCAGTTCGAGGCCTCTGCTGGTCTTTATTACTACCCGTGAGTCAGTTTTGGATATTTTGTTTTCACGATGCTCGAAGAAACCGAGCATATTCATCCGGCCGTAACGAACCAGCATATATTTTTTATTTTTTGACTGTCTGGGCTTTGCATCCACGGTTTTTGTCATTACGTTAAATCCGATCGATACTGTTGTTAAGCTTTGCTATTGCTAAACCTTTATTCTATCAGAGTCGGCGAGATTTAACAATAGCTGTTCGAAAATAAGCCTTTCATTAACACTGCACTCTATCCAGTGCAGTGCCTTATAACAGTCTGAAATTTTTTCCGCCGCCTGCTCGCAATCTAAACGACCGGCCAGCTCCTTTATATCTTCATGCTGGTCAAAGTTGATTATATCTTTCGTTGTTTTGGCATTGATATTCATAACGTCGTACATAACCGATATTATGATTTGGATAATAGTTTTCTGTGCTTTTCTGTTAATGTCTTTTTTACTTGTTTCTTTGTCGAAATTCGCCCAGATGGCGGCGATTTGTTTGCTTTTATCTAAAAGCTCCTGAGCCAGGTTCAAGGTATCGGCAATATCATACCTGGATATGCGCCTTATCAGCTCTTTCTTGTTCTTGTAAAGTTCTGCGTCGGCCAGTTCAAGATTCGCCCACTGATAAGCCAGCCCCAGGCTTCCATCGGCCAGTCGTGCAAAGTATCTGGCTTGTTTTTCTTCGATACCCGATTCTTGTAATTTTTCAATTATTAGTTCTTCATCGATAGGGCCGAACCTTATTATCTGGGCCCTTGATTTAGTTGTAGGCAGAAGCTTTTCCAGGCGAGTACAAAGCAGAATTATCGAGCAGTATTCAGGTGGCTCTTCGAGGACTTTTAATAGGCAGTTCTGTGAGGATCTGTTTAGCTTCTCGGCTTCACTTACAATAAAGACCTTTCTTTGTGAAAGTGTCGGCCTTGTTGAAACCTTTTCAACTAAAAACTCTCGAATAACATTTATCGGTAATTCAAGAGGAGGAGCCTTACTTTTACCGTCCTTAGTGAATTCGAGTAATTCCTTATAGATGTGATTGAAATCGGGATGTGAGCCTGCCTCAAAAAGCTGACATGATTTACACAAGCCGCAGCTATCTGCAAAGTCGTTTTCCAGGATGGATTCTTCGCAGAGCAATAACTTTGCCCATTCGCAGGCAGTTTTGAATTTACCAACACCTTCGACACCTGCGAAGATATACGCATGAGCCCATCTGTCCGAAGTAAAGGCCCTTTGCAAAATATCTATTGTTCTATCCTGACAAAAGATTTCTTTTATTGACATCTATTTAAAACTCACTTCTGAGATAAGCTGCATTATCCTTTCATGGACGGTTTCAATATCACTGGTGGCATCAGCCACAAGAAAATTGTCCTGTTGCTTGGCCAATTGTAGAAAACCTTCACGCACTTTTTTGTGGTAGTTATCGCCTTTGGCCTCCATCCTGTCAAGTTGGCGATTCAATCGCTGCGCTGCGGTTTCCAAATCGACATCGAGAATGATAGTCAAATCCGGCCAAACTCTTTCCAGACAGTCCGTTGCGATTTTAATGACCTTATCGACTCCAAAACCACCTGCAAAGCCTTGATAAGCGCACGTACTCGAAAGCCACCTGTCGAGTACGACGCATTTATTTTCCTGAAGAGCCGGAGCTATCTTTTCAGCCCAAAGCTGCGCCCGCGAGGCCATATAGAGCATTAGTTCTGTGCGCGTGTCCATCATATCATGTTCAGGACTTAACAGAATCTCTCGAATCTTATCTCCTATAATTGTATCACCCGGGTCACGAAAGCTGATTGTAGCGACACCTTGTTTTTGCAGCCATTCGACAACAAGGTTTGTATGCGTACTTTTCCCGCAGCCATCCGGCCCGTCAAGAACTATAAACTTTCCTGAAAAAATATTTTTAAGGTTTTTGTTATTCAAGTTATATTTTCCTACGCATTATTTCGTTAACTGCAAATTATCTTCGCCGACTAACTGTCTCATTTTCCTGCAGAAGTCAAGGTCAGGGTTGACACTAAGTCCCTTATCAGCGGTAGCTGAAACCCTTCCTTTATCAGTTCTTATCGTGACGAAAACCGGACTTCTGCCTTTATGGTGCTGGCAAATGCTCTTTATTGTAGCGACCTTCTCTTTTGTAACATCTTTGGCGTTCAGCCTTATTCTGACTTTGGCGGCCAGTTTATCTCGAACCTCATCCAGAGTTATCAACTCTGCGGCTAATATATTGGGTCTTTCCCTCCTGTAGTCAAGCTTTCCCTTTACAAAAACTATCGCGTCGGGATTTAAAATATTGCTAAAGCTGTTCAGTGCATCCGGGAACATTACGACCTCGATCTGTCCCTGCAAATCCTCAAGAGTAAAGACTGCCATTTTCGAGCCGGCGTTTCGACCTGTCTTTGTAATGTTGTATCTTATCTTTGTTATCATCCCACCTATTATTACCTGTTTTTCCTGCGTAGTTTGTTTCAACTCCGAGCTGTTATGTGTAGAGTAGATATTTATTGTTTCTGCATGATGGCTGAGTGGATTACTTGTTACATAGAAACCGAGAACCTGTTTCTCGTAAGCCAGCATCTGCGGCTCAGGCCAGGGGGCGATATCAGGCAGGCTGTTATGGTCCTGTGAATAGTCATCTTCTTCTGCTATCTGGCCGAATATACTCATCTGGCCTTTTTGTTTGTCCGATTGCAGGCTTGCTCCGAATTCCATCGCCTTTTCAAGCCCCGCCATCATCTGAGGACGGTTGCCGCCGAGCCCATCGAAAGCGCCGGACTTTATGAGCGCTTCAAGAACCTGCTTATTGGCGGCTCTTAAATCCACGTTTTCACAGAAATGGAAAAGACTCTCGAATTTGCCAACCTGTTTACGAGCAACGATGATTTGTTCGACCGCCTTTTCGCCAATACCTTTAACTGCGGCCAAACCAAAACGAACAACACCCTTTTTCTTTTGACCATTCTCATCTCGCTCGTATAGCGGCGTAAAATCGACACCGCTTTCGTTAATATCCGGCGCCAGCACCTTGATACCCATCCGGTTGCACTCATTGATATAATCGACGACCTTGTCGGTATTATCCATTTCATAAGTTAGCAGGGCGGCCATAAACTCAACAGGCCAGTGTGCCTTCATATAAGCCGTCTGGTATGCGATAAAAGCGTAGCGGGTCGAATGGCTCTTATTAAAACCATAGCCTGCGAATCGTTCGATAAGTTCGAAAATCTGACTGGCCTGTTGTTTTTTCAGTCCTTTATCTACACAACCTACGATAAATCTTTCCCGTTCTTTGGCAATGGTTCTGGCCTTCTTTTTGCTTATCGCCTTAATAAGGGTATATGCCTCTCGTAGCGGTATGTCACCAAGCCGGTTACAAATCCGCATTACCTGTTCCTGATAGGTCATAATGCCGTAGGTTTCATCAAGAACCTCTTTCATAATCGGGTGCGGCAGGCTCCATTTGGCCCCGTGCTTTCGGTCAATGTAATCCGGAATTAGTATCATAGGCCCGGGCCGATACAGTGCATTGGCTGCTATCAGGTCTTCAATCCTGTCCGGCTTCATTTTCATCAGCAGGTTCTGCATACCGCCGGACTCGAACTGGAAAAATCCCTTTGTATTGCCTGCTGAGAACTGTTCGAAAACCTTCTGGTCTGTGATGTCGAGTTCTTCAAGGTTGATGTCCACGCCGTGGATTTCTTTGACCAACTGCACCGACCTTTCTAATACACTAAGGGTCTTCAGACCTAAAAAGTCCATCTTCAAAAGGCCGACTTTCTCAACCATAGGTCCTTCGAA
>JASFMF010000299.1:0-3873 GCA_050117705.1 Phycisphaerales bacterium | reverse complement strand
GCAAAATAAAGAACCGGTTGTGCTTGGCAGGGACCAGGGATACATCGGAGTAATGATAGATGATTTACTGACCAGGGGACTTGATGAGCCTTACCGAATGTTCACATCTCGAGCAGAGTATCGTTTGTCGTTGAGAGCTGATAATGCAGATAGAAGATTAACTCAAATAGGTAAATCGGTCGGACTCGTGGATGAAAAACGATGGTCAAAATTTCAAGACAAGCTCGAGCAGATAAATAAACTGAAGGATTATTTACATAATAACCGTTCAGATGGATTGAGTCTGTGGCAGCAGCTTCGCAATCCAAGACATAAGATTGCAAAAGAGTTATATGAAAAACCTGATGTTAAAAGGATGAATTTTACTGAAGATGTGCTTCAGGCCGTAATTATCGATGCCAAATACGAGGGTTATTTAGACAAACAGCAGCGTCTGGTGGCCGGTTTCAGGGCTTTGGAGAATAAAAAAATTCCCCAGGAGCTGGATTATAGCGACATCGTGCATCTTAGAGCTGAGGCCAGAGAAAAACTTTCAGCCTTCAGACCGGCTACGATTGGACAGGCCTCTCGAATCAGCGGCATAACACCTGCTGATATTACTGTAATTCAAATTCATTTGAAAAAAGACCAAATGCTCGACGATACTGAATAAAAAAGACTATGACCGAGTTGTCTGATAACATTTACAATAGTCGCGCTGAGAGAAATGAGCCTAAATTTAAGCTCTGGCGTTCGGCGGGATTGCTGCTGACGTATAAATGCAACTGCGCCTGTGAATTTTGTTATTACAATTGCCGCCCTGAAAAAGAAGGCTTAATGCCGGTTGATATGGCAATAGAGATTTGGCAATCGCTTAAAATACTCGCTGGTGACAATGCAAAAATCCATATAACCGGTGGCGAACCGTTTCTGTACTGGGACCACTTGGAGGAAATTCTAAAACAGGCTGCTAAATGTAAGCTCGGCAAACTGGATTTAGTTGAGACCAATGGTTTTTGGGCGACGAATGAAAAAATTATAAGTCAGCATCTAAAAAGACTCAATGAGCTTGGGATGGAACGATTTAAAATCAGCACGGATCCGTTTCATCAGGAATATGTTGACATCGAGCCGGTTCGTAACTTAGCTCAAATTGCGACAGAGATTTTAGGGAGCGAGCGTGTACTGATTCGCTGGGAAAAATATTTAGAAAAACCCGTTGAAATGAAAAGCCTTTCACCGACGGAGCGTCATGAGCAGTATATAAATGCAATGAATAATTATCCCTGTCGCTTTACCGGCCGGGCAGGGAGTAAATTGGCCGGATTGATGAATAAGAAACCATTAGATTCATTGGCCGAATTAAAATGTAAATCGGGTATTCTTGGCGCAAAAGGTGTGCATGTTGATCCGTTCGGTAATGTCTTTAGCGGTACGTGCAGCGGCATTATAATCGGTAATGTGGGTCAAACCCGGCTTGAAGATATATGGAAAGAATTCCATCCTGAGCAAAATGAGTTTATTAATACGCTGTTTAATTTTGGTCCTTATGGTTTGCTCGATAAAGCCGAGAAACTTGGTTATAGAAAAAGCAATACTTACGCAGGCAAGTGTCATCTTTGTACGAGTATCCGGCAGTTTTTATTCGATAACAACATTTATGAATCGATAATCGGTCCGATGGAGTGTTACACTTAAGTGTGGGGACGTTTAAATCATCAGACTGTAATATGAAAACGACAAGTATATTGTTTTAAATTCTTTCTTCTCCGGCTTTCAATTTCTTCTTGATTCCATTCTCTAACACGTCAAAAAATCATAATAAAAGTACAAAACTGTAACAAAACGGTAACAATTTTTCGCCATAATTTCTTTGATAAGCCAGATGTTTTTTTCCATTGATATATATAAAAGGAGAAAGATTATGGGAATGTTAAAGGGCATCACAATCATCTCTTTACTGGTCATTGTCCTGCCTGCATCGGTGGTTACCGCTAAATCTGCTAATGTTCTTTTGCAGGAAGGAATGTATGCCGAAGAGGTTGATGGTGACCTCGATACGGCCATCAAAAAATATGAGCAGGTTATCCAGAGCAGTTCCGCTCAGAAGTTCCAGATTGCCCAGGCGCTGTATCGACAGGGGATGTGTTATCTTAAGAAGAAAAATGAGCTGCGAGCCGGCTTAGTCTTTGCGAAGCTGATTGAAGATTATAGTGACCAGAAGAAAATCATAGATAAGATTAAGCCTATGCTGGCCGAGTTGAGTGACGCAGATCCTGCCGCTCTGATGCCGTCTGAGACCCTGATTTATGTTGAATTTGGCAGTTTTGGAAAACAGGTTGGAACGATTTTGAATATGCTTAAGGGAACTCCGTTTGAAAATCCCTTTGAAGTTATTAATAATGGCAGGTCTCATCAACGTGGAGGCTCGAACTCGTCTAAGGATATTTTGGCCGCCTTCATGAATCCGAGTATGATGACTGAGTTTAAGAAGATACGTGGAATGGCAGTTGGCGTTACCGGGATATCCCTTAACAATCCTCCGATGGTCGTGGTTTTGTACCCGGGTAAAAGCGAGGCTTTTCGAAGCATGATTTTGGCTATGGTGGGGATGGTTGCACAGCCGGGAGAAGCTGTTGAAGGTATGTCGATATTAAAAATTGAAGATGTGGCGGGAGTTGCCTATGACGAAGATGTAATAATTATTGCGCAACCATTGAAGCAACTGAACTGGAGCGTAAGACAGTACAAAGGTCTGAGCAGTAAGCCGGCTTTGTCTTCAGGTAATAAATCTTTTTTGAAAATAAGCAAAAAGATGCGTCAGGGAAATGCGCTTACCATTTGGTCGAATATGGACGAAGTTTTCGAAGGTGTTATGAAGGTGTTACCAAAAGACGAAATTCCTGAGAAAATTCGTTTGATTGACAGCATCGTGAATATTAGAAATATCGACGATTTCGTAGCATCTTTGTCAATTAAAGAAAATAGAATTGCCCTTGAGGCAAACACTACATTTAAGGATGGCCGGCGTTGTCTTGCGTACAATCTGATTCGTACGCCGGAAATCAGCAAGGCGGGATTGGATGCCGTTCCATCGGAGGCGATTGGATTGTTGAGTATTGTTCTGGGTGGGACTGATGGTGCACAGGCTGAGGTTTTAGGTAAAAAATTTGAAAGCATTACAGGCCTTGACGTCGGCAGGGAAATCTTTGCGAATATCGAACAGGTAACTTTATTTATCATGCCGGTTGGTAGCGCTTCGAATCGAAACGATACAGGATTACATCCAATAGTTGATTGTATTGGATTGGCGATAAACAGTCATAATCCACAACGTACTTATAATCTCTTAGATAGATTATTATCAGTTGTTAGCTTGGTGACAAACCAATCTGAAACCGAACAACCCAAACAGGGTATTAGGAAGTACCAGATTGGATTTGTTAATGGCCGGGCGCACTATTGTTATATGGGCCAGATAAATAAAACTACGGTTCTTTCATTAAACTCAGAGATAGTTGAGAAATCGTTATCGGCAATTAAGAATCATAGGTCAATTTTTACCACAGGGCCTTTAATGAAGGCGGTAAATAATCTGCCGGAAACGACAAATAAACTCGTACTGATTAACGTTGGCGGAGCGATACGGCATATTGATTCACATATAAAGGTGATATGTGATAATCCTCGAAATCCGGCACATAAAATACTGGCTCAGCTGGCACGGGCCTGTGATAGGACCAGTTTTCAGTACCGCACAAATGAGAGGATTAACGAACTAAATGGGTATTATGATATAAATACGTTGCCGCCGATGGGGAAAGTGCTGCCCCTGCTGATGCAGCTATCCAGGATTGACCCCACAGCCAAAACCAAGGCTACGAGACCTACGCC
>JASFMF010000298.1:0-3877 GCA_050117705.1 Phycisphaerales bacterium | reverse complement strand
AGCTGCTGCAGGCAACAGAAACAATATCGCCCACAGAAAAGAATTTCTTATTTTTGCTCTTAAAAAATGATATATGATCGCCTGGTAGGGCAGTGACAAAACTATAAAGAATGCTGCGGGGATTGAGGCAAATATGCCCCAAAAGACTAACCTCGAGACAATAGCTGAAAACGAAAAGTGAGACCTAAGATAGTATATATTACCTGAAACTGTAAAAATAATAAAAATGATAACACCATTAAGAATGCTAAATCTCCAAGGGAAGGGAATTCCGTTTTTTAACTGCTTTTTTCCGCGAATTGGACGGAAACGATACTTGCAGCTTAAACATCGATGCCTGCCGACAAATACAAAGCATGCCGCACCACAAATAACGGCTGGCCAAAAATGTGTTATAGTTATTAGAATGAGGCTCAACCCTATTACGAACCCGGAGTCATGCAGGAAAATTACTAATCCGCGAAGAACTAACATTAACACGAATAGTCCTACAAAAATAGCTATACTGATGAAGAAATACAGGCTTCGCTTCCTTATATCGGAGCTTCCACATTTGGGACATTTTAACATGCCGGATTTTTCAGTAACCTGAGGATCGGATGCAGACTCATCAGGAATTCGCTGTTGGTCCTTTTCCAAGCGTTCTTGTTCTTCTTCCGGTGTCACTTAATGTGCCCTGCAAAACAATAACTAAGTTCTACCGCTCGCTTAACTTTTAGTAGCTTACACTATTAAAATGGAGTTTTCAAGAAAAATGTGCTTGAATCCTTTAGCTGTTCAATTCCTGGGTTTTTCAGATGTGCTTGACACTACGGCAAGGTAAGGGCTATATTAGCGTCTATGGCGAAGACACTTTATATAATTGACGGTCATGCTCATATTTACGCCGCTTATTACGCTCCGATGCGTCCGTTGACCAGTCCATCCGGCGAGCCGACGAAGGCCGCCTATATTTTTACGACGGCTGTTCTGGGTCTTATTCAGCGTCAAAAGCCGGATATGCTTGTTGTGGCGATGGACAGCAAGACGCCCACTTTCAGGAGCGATATTTACGCCGATTACAAGGCGCACCGGCCGCCCATGCCCGATGATATGCCCGTACAGATAAATCAGATTGAGCGGATTCTCCAAGCGATGAATATCCCTGTGCTTCGGGTCGATGGCTATGAGGCGGATGATATCATCGGAACTCTGGCAAATAAGGCCGGCTCTGAAGAAATCCAGACGTATATATGTGCAAAAGATAAGGATATGCTCCAGCTTCTTGACGAGCGCACCTTTGTCTTCGATGTAAAAACGGGCAAGGTAACCGGCCCTCAGACTATGCAAGACGAAATGGGTATATCGCCACATCAAATTATCGATTGTCTTGCTTTACAGGGTGACAGTTCGGACAACGTTCCGGGTGTGCCGGATGTCGGGCCTAAAACGGCGCTTAGCTGGATGCAGAAATACGGCTCACTTGACAATCTTTACGAGCACGTCGATGAAATAAAAGGCAAGCGAGGCGATAATCTTCGTAAGTTCAAAGATAAAGCCATTTTGAGTAAAGAGCTTGTAACAATTGATTGTGATACACCACTCGAAATTAATTTCAGTAATTTAGCCGTGAAGGAATTCAATAAAGCGGAGCTTACACGTATATTCACCGAGCTTGGTTTCAATCGATTGCTTACGCAATTGAGTCTAAGTGGTGATTCATCATCTGAAGCTGCTACAAAATACGAAGAGCCTGCATCTGCCAAGACGGTTGAGCACGATTATCAGTTGATAGACACAAAGGAAAAGTTCGACAAATTCTTGGCTGAATTGAAAAAGCAAGAACTGATTGCCATCGATACTGAGACGACTTCAATTGACGCTATGCGCGCGGATTTGGTCGGTCTTAGCTTTTCATGGCGAGAGCATAAGGCGTTTTATCTTCCTGTAAAGGCATCACTCGGCTCGAAGATTCTTGATATAAATCTTGTCAGGAGTGAACTTGCTCCAATTATCGGAGACCCGACGGTCAGAAAGATAGGCCAGAATATAAAATACGATATGCTTGTCCTCGCCAATGCGAAGATGCCCATCAAAGGGGTTTATTTTGATACTATGGTTGCCTCGTATTGCCTTGACCCGGCTCGCAGTCATTCGATGAATAAAATGGCCGCTGATTTTCTTAATTATGATTGTGTCCCAATCACTGACTTAATCGGCAAAGGCAAAAACCAGCTTACATTCGATATGGTTGATACTGAAGTCGGCTGTGAATACGCCGCTGAAGACGCCGACATAACTTTTCAGCTTTATCTTTATCTCAAAGACCTCCTCGAAAAGCAGCCTTTGATTAAGAAGCTGTTCGATGAGGTTGAAATGCCGCTTGTTTCCGTGCTGGCGACTATGGAATACAATGGCGTATCACTGGACACGGCTCTATTAAGAAAGATGTCCGGTGAAATCAACGAGACACTGAAGACAATTACCGAACAGATTTACGAGCACACCGGCGAGGTCTTTAATATCGATTCTCCCAAGCAGCTTGCAAAGATACTTTTCGATAAGCTGAACCTGATACCCGTTCGCAGAGGCAAATCAGGCCTGAGCACCGATGCGGCCGTACTGGAACAGCTCAGCGACCAGCATCCGGTTATAGACTTAATTGTCCAGTACCGAATGCTGAGCAAGCTTAGAAACACATACGTCGATAAGCTCGGCTTGCTTATAAATCCACGAACTAATCGCGTTCACGCTTCTTTCAACCAGACAATTACCGCGACCGGCCGGTTAAGCTCCAGCAGCCCGAATCTGCAGAATATTCCCATACGCACCGATCTTGGCCGGAAGATTCGCGATGCCTTCTTTCCCGCACAAAAGAGTGACTGCATTTTAAGCGCCGACTATTCGCAAATTGAGCTGCGTTTGCTTGCACATTTCTCAAAAGACGAGGCGTTGATGGACGCCTTTGCCGCCGACAGGGACATTCACAGTTTTGTAGCTTCCCAGATTTTTAATTGTCCGATTGAAGAGGTGACCGGCGAAATGCGTTCGAGCTGCAAGGCCGTCAACTTCGGTATCATATATGGCCAGGGTGCGTTTGGGCTTTCACGTACGATAGGAATAAGCCAGGCTGAGGCGAAGAAGTTTATAAAAGATTATTTTGCACGGTACAGCTCGATACGCGAGTTTATGGATGACTGCATAGCGCAGACCAAGCGGACAGGTTATGCCGAGACTATTCTGCATCGGCGCAGAAGAATCCAGAACCTGTCCAGTAAAAACGCAGGCAAACGCTCACAGGCCGAGCGTCTGGCGGTCAATACCGTTATTCAGGGCTCGGCGGCTGACTTGATTAAAGTAGCCATGATTAATATTCAACGTAAAATCGATACAAAGCAGTTGCCTGTAAAATTGATTCTACAGGTTCATGATGAACTTGTTTTCGAACTGCCTGCATCCGAAGCTGATGAGCACGCTAAATGGATAGCAGAAGATATGACTGAAGCTATCAAACTCGACGTGCCGCTAAAAGTAGATATAAACTACGGCCCAACCTGGTTAAGTGACAAGTAAATGGCATTTCCGAGACAGTAAAAAAGGGCCAATACCGAATGAATCGATAAAGGCCCCGAATGTGGTGATAAGCCATTTTCTATTCTCAGCAGATTCTGCTGAGAATTTCTTTAGTAAGACGCCCGATTATGGACGGTACAGCCGGATATCATCGAAGAATACCAAACCTGCGCCACCGGCCTGTGGATTGTTCCTTTCACCGAAGCCGATACCAATACTCTCGACATTGGTAAGGTCCACTCCCTGGTCAGCAAACTCCTGAAGGTCAATTCTCCATTCAGTCCAGACATTTATCAATGCTGCATCCGGATTATCATTATAAACT
>JASFMF010000297.1:0-3882 GCA_050117705.1 Phycisphaerales bacterium | reverse complement strand
GTACCGGTTACAGAACACGACGAACCCATGGACATATTAGTAACGGATGAGGAAATAACATATTTCAATAATCGGAAAGGAGAATAAAATGGCTCGTCATTTTTTCCGCTCAAAGGGAAGGAGAAGAAGACCACGAAATAGAAATCAGGCATACGGTTTTTTGGTTTTGCTTATTGTTGTGGCGTTGATTGCTTTTACTTATGGCCCCCTCGGCAAAAACAAAAATAATAACGAAACCGAAACTACATCACCCGAGTCCGATTCATCCCAAATCAACCGGGCAGAAATGGAGACTGAGACCGAAACGTCATCTCAAACGTCAAATGAACCGGCATTTGAATACGACTTAGCGAAAATTGCAAAGGAATTGAGTCCTGAAGAGATTACACCGGAACCCAATTTGCCGGAAGTGATTCAGGTACCGGATACCGATCCCAATCCGAATGCGGCCGCGCTAATTGCCGAAGCTACAGCCCTGCTCAGCGAAAAACCCGGCAGGATTATCGAGGCTCGCTGGAAACTCAACCAGGCGCTGCAAATGCCGGCCAACAATCAGCAGCAGGCATTTATAAAGAGTCAACTGTCCGATCTCGCCGATCAATGGCTGTTCAGTAAGAGGATTTTCCCTGATGATACGCTTTGCGGAAGCTATTTAGTTAAGCGAGGCGACTTACTCTCAACAATAGCCAAAAAGTTCAATGTCCCCTGGGAGATTCTCCAAAGTATCAACAAAATCCGCCGGCCCGAAGTTCTTCAGGCAGGCGAGCAAATAAAAGTCATCAACGGTCCGTTCCACGCCAAAGTTTACCGCTCAACCTTCACAATGGATTTATATCTGCAAGACAATACTTTCGTTCGAAGTTTTAAGGTTGGTCTCGGTAAAATGGAATCGGAAACACCGACAGGGCTCTGGCGAGTCAGGTCAAACGGCAAGCTGGAACAACCGCCGTGGCCGGATCCGGTTACACGCAAAATGTATTATCCCGAAGACCCTGATTATCCTTTAGGTTCGAGATGGATAGGGCTGGAAGGTATAAGAGGAAACGCCAAAGGCAGAGACGGTTTTGGCATCCACGGCACAAAAGACCCGGAACAAATCGGTACCGCAGACTCACGAGGATGCATCCGCATGCACAATGGGGATGTGATACTTATGTACAATTTATTGGTGCCGAAACTATCGACGGTAGAAGTTGTGGATTAAATCTGGTTTAAAAAATCGAAAAGTGTTAGCCGTGGTGTCTATCTAAACAGTGGAAAATTCATCCATTTTCTGTTTTTGCGCATTCAGCGTGTTTCTTTCCCAGAATACGCCATCGCTGTAGCCCTGAATTGTAGTATCACGTTCGGTCAGGCTCAGTCGTTTGGCTGCAAGCAGGCAATATTCCTTTTCAATCTCAATCCCGAGGAACCTCCGGCTCAACTTTTTAGCGGCCACAAGGCTGCTCCCCACACCCATAAAAGGGTCGAAGACAAAATCGCCTTTATTCGTGCTCGCGAGGATTAATTTGGCTAACAGCTTTTCAGGTTTCTGCGTAGGATGGTCCGTGTTTTCAGGCATTGACCAGAAAGGAACCGTAATATCGTTCCAGAGGTTTGATGGATGTGTAAGGCGAAACTGGCCGGCGGATGATTTATGCCAGTCTTTCGGCTCGCCGTTGGTGTGAGTATATGGCGCCATTACTTTGCGTTTTAATTTAACATTATCAACATTGAACGTATAATCATCAGAAACTGTAGCGAACCAAATGTCTTCAGAAGCATTTTTCCAGTTTCTTTTCGCGCCCCGGCCTTTTTCCCTTTCCCAGGTTATTCGATTTCTTACTTTGAGAAACTTTTCCAGAACAAGATGAATCGCCGTTGATGAATACCACTCAGAGCAAATATATACCGAAGCGCTGTTCTTCAGCGTCGGTATTATTTTAACCAGCAAATTCTCAAGCCATTCAGCGTATTCTGTAATGTTTTTTTTTCTAAAGGTATTGGAATTGAATTTCTTAGTGAGATTGTAGGGCGGGTCCAGTATCAAAAGGTCAACAAACTCTGCCGGCAAAAATTCAATCGCTTCAAACGTATCCTGGTTTATTATCCTGTTCCCGACAGCTTTAATGGCAACAGATTCGGAAACGCTAAACAAATCTTTGTCGAAAAGCTTTGCTTCGTCCCGGCCGAGTGTTATTGTCCGATTTCTTTGTGCTCGTTTCTTACTCACGCGACCGGCCCCGACAGTTCTCATGATTGCTACGCGGATTCTTTATCTCGGCCATCAACAACCCAGACTTTCCACATCTAAATATCGTTATCTTCGCTAATGGATAATTCTTTCTGCCCAGAGGACAACGGCTTCCGCCAATCTTACCGTCTCTTTGTACTCTTCTTCATCAATAGACTCAAAGTCACCTGGGTAACGGCTTGTAACGGCATAGTCAGTAAGACTCGCTGCATCTTCTATTTCCCGAGGTGCGGCGGCCTTTTGCGGTAAAAGGTCCAGGAGTGTTCTGATGTTATGAGTTTTGGGAGGAGGAACACCTTTAGCAATTAGTACTGCTTTCAAAGCCTTTTCCGCCGCTTGTTGAGCATGAAAACAAAGTACCTCAAGCAAAACATTAGATGGACGCTTCACACGAGCAAGCTCCAAATCACTATAGGCATAACGCAGCCAGTCAGCCGGGCTTCCCTGAAAACGACCCTCATGCGGCATAGATTTCTCTTCCCTCTTTTAATACAGTTCGATAAATTAAGCCGATATTATCTTTATGCTTTTCCAAAACACTCGGTGTTGCCACCAAAATATCAAAAGGAACCCCTAATTCTCTAATTTGCCGATATAACAGTTGTGCAGTTCGCCGGCAATGAGTACCTTCGGGCATAACTACCAACACATCAATGTCGCTCTCCGGATTAGTTTTGCCCCTAGCATATGAACCAAAAAGAATTATCTTTAGTGGATGTACAACCTCGACAATACTTTGTACAAGTGATTCAATCGCTTTAGAATTAGAAAGCATATTTAACCTTGGTTTTATTCAACCTAATATTGCTACGCGGATTCTTTCTTCGCTTTTTGTATTGCAGTGAACAGGTCGGCCTTGCCTTCGACTATATCGCGGGTAATTACATATCTGGCCGGTTTTTGCTCCTCGGGCAACTGGTACATCAGGTCAATCATCAATTCCTCGGTGATTGCACGCAAAGCACGTGCGCCGGTATCGCGTTTGAGGGCCTTCTGCGCCAGGGCATGCAGTGCATCTTCTGTAAACTCAAGCTTGGCATCTTCCATCTCGAAAAATCTTTTATACTGTTTTATTAGTGCATTTTTCGGCTGGGTAAGTATGTCTATAAGCGCATCCTCATCGAGAGCTTCGAGGGTGGTAATCACAGGGAGCCTGCCCACCATTTCGGGAATCATCCCATATTCGATTATGTCTTCCGGTATAACCTGCTGAAGTATGTGGCCGTACTCGGTTTTATCATCAGCTTTGCCTGCCAGTTCCGAATCGAAACCTATCATTTTTTTACCGAGCCGCTTTTTAATAATATTATTAAGGCCTATAAAAGTTCCGCCGCATATAAAAAGTATCTGCGTAGTGTCGATTTGTATATAGGATTGTTCGGGATGTTTTCTTCCTCCCTGTGGTGGGATATTGGCGGTGGTTCCTTCAAGCATCTTTAACAGAGCCTGCTGGACACCCTCTCCCGAAACGTCACGAGTGATTGAGACATTCTGAGATGTCTTGCCGACTTTATCTATTTCGTCGATATAAACAATACCTCGCTGAGCAGCTTCTTTATCATAATCGGCAGCCTGCAGCAGCTTTAAAAGGAAGTTTTCAACATCTTCGCCGACATAGCCCGCTTCGGTGACGGTTGTAGCATCACAAA
>JASFMF010000296.1:0-3900 GCA_050117705.1 Phycisphaerales bacterium | reverse complement strand
AAAACAACAAACATAAAAAATCCACCAAGGGTAATTCTTTTGTTCGACCAACTGCTCGATCCGAAAAAAGGTTACGGCGGCCAAATAAACAATCCAACCGCCGGAAAGTATTGCGGCAGCTATCCAAAGGCCTTCAGTGCACGACATGCCAAACCCGGTGGACTGCTTGGCGGCTCTATCCTGTACTGTGATTATCATGTCGAATGGAAAGCCACAGTATGGAAATCAGAATGGCCGGAAGATTTAGAAGTACCGCCTATCGGCGACCCTGACTGGTACCCTTAGTATAAAAATTTAACAACCTCGTTAATCTGAAAGGAGAAAAGTGATGAACACAAAGATGTTAACAGCAATGATTATTTTAACTGTACTTGGATTGGCCGGACATGCTCATGCTGAAACGCTTTCAATCTATGAAATCCAGTACACCGCCGACGCCAACGGCACAAGCCCTCAAAACGGAAATATCGTTGACTGTCCCGGGGGAATAGTCACTCACATTCGTCCGGGCGGCAGGCCAAGACTCGCCATACAAGACCCTAATTACAGAGACGGTTGGGGCGCCATTCAAGTAAAAGGCTGGTCCAGGGAAGCTTTTGACGGTATTGCCACCGGTGACTGGATTTCCTTGACCAATATATTGGTTGAAGACTACAGGGGCACAACATTCCTGCAATATCAAACTGAAAATGACCCGAACTTTACGATAGTCAGCAGCAATAATCCTCTTCCAAGGCCATTAGTCGTAACAATCGATGAAATAGCTGCGCCACCCGAAGATACTGATTCCTGGGTCGTGCCGAACCATAATGCCGAAAAGTACGAGTCAATGCTCATCAGAATCAACAATGTTTATGTTCAAGGCACCGGTTATGGAAAATCGTTCGACAACTACCTGCTGACAAGCAATGATGACCCTAACCTTATCTGCTGGGTCTCCGACTACATGAACAACGACAAAGACAGAGACCTGATTTATCACCCACTTGTAGAAATAGACCAAAATTTCTGTGGCGTAGCCGGCATCCTTGAACAATATGAAGGAGAATTGGACGGTATCCGTTACGATTATTATCAACTGCTTACTACCACCGAAGAAGACTTCATTATTGAACAGATAGCCGATTTAGACGGAGATTGCGATGTGGATTTCGCTGACTTCAGTATTTTCGTTGAACATTGGCTTGAAGGAAGGTAAAGGCTATGATATAAGTTTAACATAGTAAAAAACGGTTACATTTAAGGAAAAACACAAATGAAAAAAGAATATATTTTCGGAGTGTTGTTTTTCGGCGGCCTATGGGGTACTTCAGAGGCGATTTTGGGAGGTGCTCTTTACAGTGCAAAGATACCTTATTCATCGGTTCCCCTTACTATCTTAGGCTTTATCATAATGACTATAGCAAGGGTGTATTTCCCGCAGACAGGAACAGCAACTTTTGTCGCCGCCGGCGCGATGTTATATAAATTTCTCAACGTCCCATTTTTTGCCTGTCATCTTTTGGGTATCCTTATGACAGGACTTTGTTATGACTTGTTTTTTAGCGTACTCAGGATAAAAAACTCGTCACTCTCTGCGGCGGCAGCTACCTACTCAAGCTATGCATTATTCGGCCTGATGATTACCTATGTTTTTCAATACGAACACTGGGTGCAAATGGGATTCTCAGGCGTGCTGCGACACACCGGAATCAGCGGCAGCATGGCTGCTTTAGGATGCGCGGTCCTTGTGCCGATATGCCTTTATTTTTCTGAACGGCTTAGAGCAAATCGCATCAAACCCTTTAATCTGCGGTTGCAATTAGTCCCAAGTAGTGTGTTGGCGGTTACTATCGGATTATGGATTTTCGGTATAGCAGCATATATTTTCTAAAATACCTGCTAAACGCCGTCAAAACCAGGAAAGTGACCGATGGTATCAACGCAAAACAGGTTTATCTTGTGGACAGGCCCGAAACACTGCGGTAAGACGACCAGCGCTGAAAAGCTCATACGAGTCGCCCAAGCCGAAGGATTTAAAGTCGCAGGACTGCTGGAGCCTTCCTTATACGATAATGGTGAACTAACTGGATTTGATGTTCTTGATGTGAGAAACCAAACGCGCGTATCTCTGGCAAGGCGCATAAGCAAAAACAAGGCCAGCTCATTCGATTTTCTCACAGCCGGCCTAAAATTTGGCAATAACGTCCTGAATTCAGAAGATACAAAATCCGCCGACCTTGTTATTGTCGATGAATTTGGGCCGCTGGAACTGAAAGGCCAAGGCTGGCGTAAGAATATAGATTCATTATTGGCATCAAGCAACGCCATAATATTAATTGTTGCTCACCAGGAATTAGCAGGTGCAGTTCAACAGTTATATATTGATGTCCCCTGCCGAGAGCTCGCAGCAACCGAAGAAAGCTCTATAGATGAAGTTATCGCCATGCTTAAAACGCGCCCCAGTCACACTAAGGAATAAAATGTTTAAACTCGATGGAATGTTAATGATTGGTTCGGCCGGAGCTAACGCTGGTAAAACCGAGCTGGCTTGCGCGCTTCTAAAAAAATTTAGTAAAAGCCATAATATAACGGGAATCAAAGTTACGACAATAAAAGAAAAAGATGGGCAATGTCCCCGTGGAGGAGAAGGTTGCGGGGTCTGCTCCTCACTAGAAGGTGTTTATTGCATTACAGAAGAAACCAACAATAAAACAGGCAAAGATACTGCAAGACTCCTGGCAGCCGGAGCAAACAGAGTATTTTGGCTGAGAGTTCTAAAGGAACACCTTTCGGAAGGCACAACCGCCCTGCTGGATGTAATTGGCCCTGATATCGTTTCAATTTGTGAATCGAACTCACTGCGGCAGGTGGTTGAACCCGGGCTTTTCCTGATGGCCAGAAACAACAACCTAAAAACATGGAAGAGTTCGGCGCAAGAGGTACAAAAATACGCCGACAGTATTGTTTCTTCGAATGGAGAAAGTTTTAACTTCGATCTCGACAGGATAAAGCTTACAGACAACAAATGGATAATACAAAATAAAGCTACATTGATAATTATGGCAGGCGGCGGCAGCAGCAGAATGGGTACTGATAAAAGCATGTTGCCGATTAAGAACCAGTCTATGATAGAGGGAATATGTTCCCGGCTTGATGGATGCTTTGACCAGATACTCATAAGTGCAAATGAGTCCGACAAGTACGCTTTTCTGGGCCATGACGTTGTCCTGGACAAAATACAGGGGCAGGGACCTCTGATGGGTATAGCCTCGGCCCTGGAAGTTTCAGCCAATGAACTTAATTTTATAATTGCCTGTGACATTCCTAATATAAATATAACTTGTGTCAACAGAATGCTCAATGAAGCCGTCGAAAGCCGGGTGGATATAGTTGTTCCAACTACTGGCGAAGGAAAAAATGAGCCGCTCTTTGCCGTCTATAGTAAAAGTTCGCTCAAAACTATAAATGATGTTCTTTCATCTGGAAAACGCAAAATATCAAATATATTCAATTTGTGTAACGTTAAGTATTTCGAACTGGAAGATACAGACCAGCTTATTAATCTTAATACGATGGCGGAATTTGAAGAATTTCAAAGAAAACTCACAAACGAAAACTGATTAAAGATAAGAAACACAATGGCTCACAAAGGTCTTTGGGAACAACTCGAAAAACTCGACTGCAAAAAAACAGCCAAGCAAGCAAAGTGTCGATTCATAGACAATCCCAAGCGTTATATCGTTACTATGTTAAACTCTGATTATTCTGTCAATCTCTCAGACAGAAACATTTTTTTGCTTGGAAATGATTCTCCAGAAAAGCCGGCCAGCTTTCTTGAACAGCTTTGCATTCTTGCCTACTTGATAAATGCTCAGAATTTACCGTTAACCGGCAAACTCGTCGGAGCAAGAACCTTGC
>JASFMF010000295.1:0-3900 GCA_050117705.1 Phycisphaerales bacterium | reverse complement strand
AGTTATTACCATTGCATATTCTCACTTCTCCCGAAAAGATTATAATGACTAATCAAAATATAATTGTATGTCTATATATACACTTAGATTGTACCAAGTCTATTCGGTTTTTGTCAATGAAAATTTCTGTTAGATTACAATTAAAATTAACAGGAAAAACCGTATCTCTCCATTTAAAACGAGGTATATTATTAAAGATTACAACCAGAAATTGAAGAATTACAGCTTGTAAAATCCAAATGTTTAACATATTTCCTGTTCAGTCGGCCCTTATGGTATCTAACACGCTTTTTAAAAGATAAAAAGGTGATCATATAGATCTCCTTACTGAGCCTTTATTACCTCAAACGACAACCTATTCTATGATGATATTACTATATATACGCCGTGCACTATTCACCGGTTCGAAATTTCCAAATCGCTCCCCGAGTTTCTCTGGATGCGCTTCTCACTGCAACTTGCCAATAGTAAGTCGTTTGGGGCCGAAGAGATTCGGGTTTAAGCTTACACAATGAGGAACCGGATTTAACCAACTCTAAATTGGCCGGTTCCGTACCAAGATACACATCATACGAAGGAACTAAAGGACTCAATGCCGTAATGCGAGTTACTTCCTCCCATCCCTCCTCATTGTCGTCGGGCAAGACATTCGAACGTTCACAACCTGCACTTTCATCAAATACAAAATCCTCAAAACCACGCACAAGAATGCCTTCCACAGTCATCGTATCTAAATTGAGAACGGCCGAACCGGAATTACCTCCATAGGTATCGAGGTTTGCCTGGAAGAAGGTATATTGTGTATTTTCTCGAACTGTTCCACCCCAATCATATTTTCTTGGAATTCCCATAGGATATCCAATCACGACCAAAGGCTGATCATCGTCAACCCTTCCCGTTTGCCGCAAAGGCAATGGATTGCGTCCAACAACTTCACGGTCCAAACGCAGAAGAGCCCAATCAGGATATCCCATCTGGAGACCTATAACCTCTCGAATGAAGTAAACATCCTGGTCTGACACAACAAGTCTGGGTGTTTCTTCATCCAACATCACAAAACCAAATACTACTGCGAA
This sequence comes from Phycisphaerales bacterium, assembly GCA_050117705.1. Taxonomy (GTDB): domain Bacteria; phylum Planctomycetota; class Phycisphaerae; order Sedimentisphaerales; family Anaerobacaceae; genus NIOZ-UU13. The sequence continues at coordinate 2,824 of JASFMF010000295.1, read as the reverse complement.
GTTACTCCGGTCACACGCACAATCTAAACAGTGGCCGGCAGTAGCAACAATATCCGGCCCAACGAGAAATCCTGAACAACTCCCCGGCGTTGGTTGGTCACGGTATGGTTCGTTCGGACACAAAGAACTAAAAGAGTCGGCGCTATACCATTCAGCAAGAGTCTGGTCAGACAACATATAGGTTCCATCACTGTTGCGAGTAATTTCTTCCAATGACACAAGAACAGCAGTCGCATCGCCCGCAGCCAGCATCGCCTCATCAGTAACCTGATACTCTTCCATACGGTCATCGGTGCCAAATATAACTTTTAAAATCTCTTGAGAGGGGATACTATTACTGGCATCTTTTAACTGCTCGGTTGTAGTATTCCATGAAAGAACCGTATCAACTGGAACATTCGATGCACCATCGGAAGGATATGGTCTATTTGGCTCATCTAAAGCTGGAAGTGGATTATTGACAACCTCAATCACATAATCTCCGGACTCGTGACCATGCCCCGCCACACGAATGAAATAATCCGTATTCGCGCTCATTAAAAGTGATATTTCCGAATCATCACAGGTGACGGTATTATCGTTACACGCAAGCTCACTGCCCTGGCACTCATCGAATACAGCCAGGGTAGTATCAAAATCAGCATAGGTCCTGATTGAAAAGAAGCCGGACCGCATCGGCGTAAATATATGCCATACATCCTTATCATCTGATGAAAAACCGCATTTGCTCGTATAATCGCCGGTTGCGTGACGTGTACTTCCAAACCACGGTATTCCTTCCTGAATCGAAATAGCATCAACACAGTCATCATGCTCCGGAGGAATCGCAGGATTAATAGTAAGAACATAATCTACAGTCTCATCTCCACCGACTCGGATTAAGTAAGAAGAGCCTGCTTCGACCTGCATAGTTATTTCTACTTCTCCCGACAAGTTTAAAATATCACCACTGGCACATTCCAACTCTGCACCATCACACTGGTTAAACACTGACAGCGTAGCATCAACAAGAAAGAAGCTGCCTTCCAGAGTGATTGCTACTACCTGGGTCTGCGCAGGAGTAAATATGTGCCATACATCAATATTATTATCCATAAAACCACAGCTACTTGTGCCATCTCCTGTCGCATTTCTCAGGCTACCTTCATATGGAACACCCAACTGAACCTCGCTTGCATTAATACAGTTATCATTATCCAGCGGTGCTACCGAACTAATTGTAAGTACATAATCTCCAGTCTCATGGTCATACCCTGCAATCCGTATAAAATAAGAAAACCCCCCCTCAACCTGCATAGTTATTTCTGATTGAACCTCCCAGCCCGCATCATCGTTACACGCCAGCTCCGTTCCCCCACACCCATCATATATGGCAAGCGTGGTATCAAATTCACTATCAAGCAGACTTATAGAAACAACCTCGGATTGCGTCGGTGTAAATATATGCCATACGTCCAGGTCATCCGAATTACTACAACCACTTGTCGTATCTCCTGTTGCGCCCCTTGTACTACCGGAATATGATACACCCACCTCAACCTCAATGGCATCAATACACTCATCATTCTCTAGTGCGGTCGTAGAGTTAAGAGTGAGCACATAATCTCCGGTATCATGGTCAAATCCTGCAATTCGGATAAGATAAGAAGATCCTGTTTCAACCTGCATAGCTATTTCCGACTGCAATCCGACTGCATCATCATTGCACGCCAGCTCTGTACCGCCACACTCGTCATAAACAGCCAGCGTGGTATCAAAGCTGCTACCCGACAAACTGATAGAAACTAAACCAGACTGGGTCGGAGTAAATATATACCACACGTCCCTGTCATCAGAAAAACTACAGCCACTTTCACTGTCGCCTGTTGCATTTTCTGTAGTGCCTGAATATTGAATGCCCATCTCAACTTCAATGGCGTTCACACAGAAATCATTCTGAGGTTGGCCTTCGCTTTTGGTTATGCTACTTTTTCTGGCGTAACCCGCTTGTACACTACTTTTCTTCAAATACTTTTTAAGTAATTGAAAATCGGTTCTGTCTAAGGACCCCTCGGATACCAGGCTGGACATAGTCTTACAATCAAAAACATCACAGTTCTTGTATTTGTGAAGTAGCTTATCCACCTCGAATATGTCCGCCGAATTTTCCCCCTGAACGTATGTAGATAAATTAAATGATAACAATGCAATTGATATGAAAATAGCTCTTTTTAGGAAAACATCCGAAGTTGCATTCATTATATACCTCCTCCTGAAGAATGAATATAATCGGTCTCTAAAGCGCCCGCAGCACTACTCTAATTTCGGCTCTTAAAAGCTAAAGCCGGCACTCTACATATAATTTAAGCAGCAAGTTTCTTTATTTGGACCCACTTTTAAGTTACACCGACCTTATCCTGAAACCACAATAACAATAACCGAAATTAAAGATTATGGAGATTAAAAACGTCCTCCGCCCATATCTTCTAACAACATATCATCATACATATAATCATCATAGCCGTCATCTCGCGAACCTCGTCCGCGCCTGCCACCGCTACTCCATGGTTTCAAAGGTTCAGGCTCCTCTTTTCTCAATCTGTTAATCTCAGCAAATGTATTTTGGAAATCCGCCAACCAGCACGCAGTTTTAATGGGCATGTGTTCGATATTGACACCATCAAAGCTATAAAGCATATCGTAATAGCGTCTTGTGCTTAGCCCCTTATCGACCGACCAGTCATTTACATCCACTACATCAACCAGAACCGCCCCGGTACTATAATCAATTGTCTCCGGCCTCACAACTTCATCTTCGGTTCTCGTTTGTGCGCCCATTTGTGGA
>JASFMF010000294.1:0-3905 GCA_050117705.1 Phycisphaerales bacterium | reverse complement strand
GAAAAAACGTAAAAAGGCAGGGTTACATAAAAAAGTCTCAACCATTTTCGATGGGGTACCAGGCCAACAAGATGACGACGCCCAAAAACATATCGAAACAACCGAGCCGCAATCCACGAGCCAAATCGAATCTGAAGCAGTGAAACCAGAGTCTCTGACCCCGACACCAGAACAACCGGTTACTGAATCGACACAATCTCTGGCCTCCGAGGCAGAACAAGCTCTCGCCTCGCAACCACAACCTGAAGAAGTCCGTGGCGAGGAATCAAATGTACCTGAAGTTTCAGATACAACGAATTCTTTAGTTTTTAAAATGGATGAATTCGATACTAAGGAACCCCAGCAGCAGGAATCCGAGGAAAAGAAACTTCCGCTGCCGAAACCGAAGAAGCCCGTGATTCTGACAATGGAAGAATCCGATACTCCTGAGGAAGAGGAATTCGTTCGTTCGGAATCCCAGGAAGCCCAGTCCTCAACGCCGGAGAAACCACCTGTTTTAAAAACCGAGGAGGCTACCCAACCACTACCTGAAGACAAGCCAAATCAAGAACTACAGGCTGATGTTGACGATGGCGACGAGGATGACACCGAACAGGACTCCTCTGACAAATTTGCAGCTATTAAAATTGCAGGCAAACGTCTCTGGGAACAAATAGATAAAAAACTACTCACACCAAAACCAGGTGTCAATCCCACAAAGCACAAAGCTACAGTTATTACGATACCGGTGCTATTTGTTGCCTTAATCTTTGTACTCAGAGGTGTGTTTGGCACACCCGTGCGTAATACTAAAGCGTCGGAAGAAGATAATACGTCAAAAGCTGCCGCCAGTTTGGACAATTCAATAGAGTGGGAGATTCCTGCGCCTTATAAGTCAAAATTTCGTAATCCTTTGAGACTGGGGTCGGCGGAAACAGGCTTCGATGATGAAATTGACCCGGGACAATTAGTGCATTTAGACCTAAGAGGTATTCTCTATACGGAAGATAAGTCATCAGCAGCCATTAACGGCCAGGTAATGTATGAAGGTGAAAAAATACGCGGTGTAACCATCGTAAAGATAACGAAAGAATCCGTCGAATTCGAATTTAACGGAAAAAGATGGACTCAAAAAGTTCGTTGATAAAAGCAATCCCGACACAATCGGAGCAGAAGATAAATACTTTTAAAAATAATTTCTTAAAAAGGAGCTGTTATGAATAAGCGTGTGATGAAAAATAGGGCCTTAAGACTTTTGATGATTATTGCGATTATTTGCATGAATTGCACTACGGTCACGGCCCAAACAACCTATAATGAGGAAACGGAGGAGACTGACGAACTGTCAGACTTCAAGCAGCGAATGCAAAAGAGAATATTTATCGATGTGAACGAAGAACCCCTCGAGATGGTAATAAGACAATTAGCTGATCAGGCAGAACTGGACATTATCAAAAGCCCCAATGTTGTGGGCAATGTAACTGTTAAACTTAGAAATGTGCCGCTTGAAGAAGCACTAAATAATATCCTTGCCATACACGACTGTACATACGTAATAACCGGCAATGTAGTAAGAGTAATCACCTCCGCTGAAATGCTCGATAAGCCTGAACCGATTCTGTCTAGAACTTTCGAAATCGTCTATAAAGATGCTGAGAAGGTCGCGGATGCCCTGGATAAATTCAAATCAAACATGGGCTCGGTGTCATACATCGATGGCACCAATCATATAATTGTTTCCGATACTGAGAGTAAAATCAGAGAGATAAGCTCACTATTGCTTAAAGTTGACCGCGTGACACCTCAGGTGCTTGTTGAGGCAAGAATCTACGACATAACCAGCCGGGACAAACTCGACCTCGGTGTCCAATGGGATGTGGGGCGAAATACTACATATCCTGGGGATATAGGTACAAATCCTACTGGTAAAATCAGTGCCTTTACCACAGGTAGTTTTCGAGGTCAAACCACTAAAACCACTACTGACACATTTGGTGCTTTGCGTTTTGGCTGGCTCAATAACAACATTGACATAGATGCACAACTAAGGGCCGAGGAGGAAATTACCGAGGCCAGGCTTCTTGCCAATCCGAGAATAATGGTGATTGATAATGAAACAGCCACTTTCAATATTGTGACCGAACATCCTTATATAGAACGTACCATATCCGAAGGCACTACTACGGAGACCGTCAAATTTAAGAATGTTGGCGTTAATCTTGAAGTTACACCAAAGATAACAAGGGATGGTATGCTAAGATTACACGTCATGCCTGAATTCAATGTTTTTGTGGAGCGAGTTACACTTCAATCAAGTAATGTACCTGTTGTTGATACACGCAAAGTTGACACGATAGCATTAATCAAAGACGGCCAGACAGTAGTTTTGGGCGGTATGCGCAAGAAGGATGTAAGCAAAGAAGTTAACAAAATACCATTACTCGGCGACTTGCCTCTCATAGGAGGGCTATTCAGATTCGAAGGTGAAGATACGGCTGTGACAGAGCTGGTCGTTTTTATAACGCCACGAATTATCATAGATCAGCCTGTGTTATCGTTAGACGAGCAAGAGACTCTCAGAGAAACAGAAATCCAAAAACCAGGAATATCCGCCACCAGAGCAGAAAAGGATATAGCTAAAAAATAAGCGTGAAACTGGTCCTCGAAGTTCGTGATTTCAATTAACGATTAGCGAGCGATGGGCGGAAAATTAGTCTTTCTTGATGTATAGCGTTTGGGTGGGGAAGGCAAACTCGATTTTTTCAGCTTCAAACCGCTTCATAATCTCGAAGTTGACCTGTTCGTTGACCTGATGGTACAACCAGTAATCAGGCGGCTTTACCCAATAACTCATATAAATATTCAAAGAACAATCATTAAAATCACTAAAATATACCCTCGGCAACCTCTCGGGGTCCGTATTGACTTCCGACACATTGGCGAGCACTTCTTTGATAATCTCAACCGCCTTTTTGGCTTTTGTATGACTTGAATCATAAGTGATAGTGATATTAGAGGTTCTGCGAATAAAAGGACGCTTGCCGATGTTTTCCACGTTGGAATTTGCAATCGTACTGTTGGGTATTGTAACGAGATGGCCTCCGAGTGTTCGTATGCGTGTGCTTCTAAAGCCGACCTCCTCGACCGGACCCCGGTGCTCACCAATCTTTATAAGCTCACCTATCTGAAATGGCCTGTCCGCGAAAATGGTAATAGAACCAAAGAAATTAGCGATTGTTTCCTTGGCCGCCAGAGCAATAGCAATACCACCAACACCGGCACTTAGTAGCAGAGATTTTATATTGGTGCCTAAAATATTCTCGCTTATGAGTAAAATCGCGATAATTGCGATTGTCAGCCGCAAAGCCTTACGTACTATTGGCACGAGCATATCATCAAGCTTTGTTTCTGTTTTTCCAACCAAGCGGTTCAGATAGTATTCGATTACATCCACGAGCCGATAGAGCCCGTATGCTGCTGCAATCGCCAAAATCACTCGTGCTATAGTTGTCCATCCTTCACTAATAGCGATTCGAATACCTGTTTCGTCCTCGAAGAACAGTGGGACTTTGGCGAGGAATATACCGGCGGCAAATATCGCTACATATACAGGATTTGCAAGTGCTTTCAATAGTAATGTTACAGGGCCTTCACCTCTTTTTTGCGCCCATCGTCCGGCATAAAGGTTCATCATAAATTGAACTATTCGTCCTGCCGCCATTGCTACCAGAACTACGAGCAAAACAAGCCCAAACCGCCAAATTGCATTTCCTTTGACGAGCTCATAATTTATCGTATTCATTAACCAGTCGGTCGAACCTGTCTGGGCCGCTAATATTGTCATATTTTACCTCCGTTTTTTCGTATCTCATACGTCACATCGCGTATGAGGTTCTGCATTTATTATTACCGTTTTATATCCTATT
>JASFMF010000293.1:0-3909 GCA_050117705.1 Phycisphaerales bacterium | reverse complement strand
TTCAGAACAATGAATGAAATTGTAGTACTCGAATGGAAGTTTTCCCCTCCTGATTACTTCGAGGAGGTGATACATATTGATCGTGAAACATACTCCATAATCATTGAAAATGGAAGGATTGAGGCACGCATAGACCCGACTGCCTACGACCAAGAACATAGAATGCGAGACGAACTTCACGAGGCGTTAAATGACCGGTTTCTAGGTGTCCAACTACTTACGCACAAGCAATACGAATTGTCGAATGCGTCTATGTACCGGCTATACCCAGATGGACACAAAGATGTCACCTTATTTCCAGAACCAATTGTTATGACAATGACGATTGATTCAACTGATATTATAGTGAAAAACAATGAAGGAAATATAGTTACCGATACACGTCGGGATCGTATTCAAAAAAAGAAAAAATTAGCAGAACTGGCAGAGAAATATAGATCAAAAGACCAAGTAGTCGAGTCAATCTTGAAGAGTTACAAATCCGCCGTAACTGACCCCGAGAATGAATTGGTGCATCTCTTTGAAATCCGGGAGGCACTGTCTTCCAAATTCGGTAGAGCTACACGCGCAACCTTGGGAATTAGCATGTCGAATTGGTCAAAGTTAAGCATGCTTGCTAATGATGAGCCGCTTCGGCAAGGACGACATCGTGGAAGGGAAGTAGGCAGATTAAGAGATGCAACAGAGTCTGAACTGAAGGAAGCACGTGAGATTGCGCGCAAAATGATCGAAGCTTATTTGCAGTATCTCGAGGATAAGAATGTTGAATAACGCACTGAGAGTGACGCTTGTAAAATTCCGCGTATCACGTAGGCTGTTGCACAAGGTTCAATGGAATTCAATAGAATACACGAAACTCATTGCTGATTAGGAGACAGATGGACAGGAGAAGATTTATAGGCCGGTGGGTTCTTGTTACGGGGGTTGTAATTGCTCTGATAGGGATAATACATGTGGGCTTTACGCCGGTAATGTATCGGCAAATGTTAAACGATGAAACATTAGATGAAAGGGTAAAAGAAAAAGCGCCGGGGTTTGCTTACTTTTTTGCTTTTGGCGGGTTTGCGGTTGTTTTTGCAGGCTTTATAACAGCATATTCATCAGTCGGTTTGAAAAAATCAGAGAAATGGGCATGGATAACAGCCGGAAGCACCGGATTGTTTCTTGCGATTGGGGGGATTAGTGCTATTGCATTTGCGAAGTTCGGAAATCCTATGATTTACGTTATGAGTATAGGCGCTATATCGAACGTACTTCTATTGTTGGTTCTTCGCAGATAATTTAAGCCCCGGTGAGATAAGCTCTGCTATCCCACGGGGTAAAGCCCCTACATTTTAAACAATTATTTCAAAATATATTTTCCATTTTTTATTTGACAGGTCATAGCCGGTTCGTATTCTGTACGAGTACAGCGGCGAGTGAGATTACTCCGGATGACGAGAAGTTAGAGATATTGTTGCGGAAATTATATATATACGTAATTGGGAGTATTAGTTAACGTTCAACCTCATTACAAAGGAGTAGTAAATGAAAATGCAATCGAATCGTTACATTCAAATTGTGTTGATAGTGATTTTGTTAGCACTAACTTCGACACCGGCGTGGGCGCAGGACCCAACGGCACCCCCAAACTGGGTCCCTCCGGCAAAGAATTTTATTTATTTCATAGTATTTTTCGTAGTGATTGCATCGTTTTTGGCCGTGCTCTTTGTCTGCCGTGCACTCAACTGCAGCAAATGGTCTTTAGCGGACGCTTTATCCGAAGAAGTCGAAGTTACCATGACAACAACTGCAAATAATGTTACCAACCCCGTATTAGGTGCATCAGGAACACCATTGATGAGTACGGAGTTATGCGCCAGCTCCAGCCGCTTAGTCGCCCTGATGGGTATGGTAGTAATTCTAATGATGTTCATCGGATTTGGGGCAACCATGCTTTTTTCGTTTGCAAAAACCGGAAATATACCAAGCTCAGCTTCCGGCGTAATCAAATTCCTGGTGGGTGGCCTGACGTTGTTTGCCCCTTACGTTGTGAACAAGTTTGCAAGTATATTCGAGAGCATCTCACCCAAAAAGTGTTAAACGATTTGCCTTGCGAAGCATATCAGGGCAACTTTTTTTGCATTACAGGTTATACCTGTCATGCATTTTACACGGATACAGCAGCGGATGCCGGGGTTCCTCTTACTTGAAGAGAAGCTCGGGATATTACGCGGAAATTATATATACACAGGCGGCCGGCTTGTATTAATATCTGATAAGTTATATCGATAATCAGAAAGGGGAAAAAATGAAACAATACAGTCATGCATGGCTGGCATTTATGGCTATAAAAAGGCTCGAACATGTGGAATTGTCCAAGTCGAACAGGAAGTACGCCGACAGCCTGATAAAATGGTTCAAAGACCATAAAGATTGTGTTACCCAGGGCGCCTGGTACCCGGATATGATTATAAAAGACATGGCAAGCAGTCATGTACTTAAATTTACGCCGGTAAATAACGGAGAGAAGGGCGAGTTTAAAAAACTGCCGGCAACGTACTTATTACATCAGCATTGCAGGGATTCCGCTTTAAGACAGAAATCGTATAAAATCGATAAAAACAATAATCTGCCCGACAGATGTGAATCAATCGCCCATTCTGTTATAGATAACCTGAAGATGCAGGAAAGTGAGGAAAAAGGCTCTCCTATTGCTCCTACGGATAATCATGTAGCAACACTGCTCTTTATGCTCAGCCACTATGTGGCAGATGCGCATGTTCCTTTCCACTGTGACAGCAGAAGATTTTCAGAAAAGGAAAATGTTCACGGCAAACTCGAAAAAGAATGGGACGATGCAATAAAAAAATATTATCTGCTTGATAAAACGAACGAACGTTTCCTGTATAATCCGGAAGGATATCCATTGCCTGATAAGAAAAAAGAGCAGCAATATAAAAAGTCTTTTCTTAAGAAAGTCGAAGATAATCTTCGTAAACGGAAATTTAGTGTTTCCTGGGGGGCTAAGAACGGTAATGTTTGGGATTTCATGAGTGCAATTTGCCAGCACTCGTACCTCCTCTCTTATTCATTCATCCGGAAAGGAAACGACCATACAAATGTCACATCCAAGAACTGGAAAAAACTGGGAACAACAAGCCTTGAAGATGTTAATATTGCTGTTTTGTCCGATGCAATAGATTCAATAGCAAAAGTATATTTCAGAATATGGCGGAAGTATAAAAAGTGGGAGAAAAGGTAAGGGGTATATTAAAGTGCATTAGGGCAACCTTTTCATTTATTACTCAGGCAACCGTCTTTTCAGAAAGCAGGGCCGAGCTGGTGGCCGGGGCCGATAGTGTATAATCTTTTCTTTGGCTCGGTGTTCATGTGCGAACAGACAATCTTGCCAATAAAGATTATGTGGTCGCCGGCGGGCATCTGCGATTCGAGGGTGCATTCGAAATTGGCAACGGCATCGGTTAGCAGTACCGAATCGATTGACTTTGTGGGTTCGGTGTTGCAATCGAATTCGGCTAATTTGTCGCTATCTCGGCCGGACTTGGAGCCGAAAAACAAGGCCGCATCGGCCATCTCCGAGGACGGGTATGCAATAGTAAAACATTTCGAGTGGTTGATGGTTTCAATCGAATAATGCTTTTGGGCGACTGCTATCGCCATCATAGGCGGCTTGCCGGAAGTAATCATCGTCCAGCCCAAAGTGACGGGGTTGGCTTTGCCGGCCTTGTCTTTTGCAATGGCTATAATTATCTGCTCCGGGTATTTGGTTTTGACTGCCTCTGAATAATCAACCTGTTTTTGCATTGCTTTTCTCCCTAACTGCATTTATATTTCACAAATTAAAATACACGATAGAATCCCAGGCTTATGAATGCATTGAGTTCCTTCGACTCCGCTGCGCTCCGC
>JASFMF010000292.1:0-3909 GCA_050117705.1 Phycisphaerales bacterium | reverse complement strand
ACTTCGGCCGGTGCTACGCTCTGCTTTATTGTTGACCAGGATGCCGGTAGAAAGGGAATCTTTGTTGATTTCTTCGGGCGAAAGGCCAGTACTTATAAAAGCATAGGCCTGCTTGCACTCACTTACAATGTACCGATAGTTGTGGGATACAGCAGAAGGATTGATAACCGTTTTTATTTTGAAATTGGTGTTAATCGTATTATCTTACCCGAAGAATGGGCGGATAAAGACGACCCACTGGAATGGGTTACAGCCGAATATACCAAAGCGATAGAGGAGTTTGTAAGGGAAGACCCAAGCCAGTATTGGTGGCTGCATCGTAGGTGGAAACACCGACCCAAAGATGAGGTTTGAAATGCGGATATTGGTCATTTTCATATGCAGTATGATAGGTTCAGCTTTTGGTGTCGAGACAGCGGATGAAATCCTTGTCTATCGTGGTGCGAGTGATGCATCGGCGGCAGCAGCAATAGGTAAAGAAATGTTCGTTGTAGCTGATGATGAGAACAATGTTCTGAGAGTTTACAAAACAAGCGAGGGTGGCCTGCCGATTTTCTCGTATGATATGGCCGATTTTCTCGATATTGAGCCGGAACACCCGGAGGCGGATATTGAAGGAGCAACGACTGTTGGTCAACGTATTTATTGGATTACCTCGCACGGCAGAAACAAGGACGGAAAAATGAGGCCTAACAGGTATCGTTTTTTTGCTACTGATGTGAAAGTCACGAATGGATATGTTGCCGTTAATCCTGCAGGCAGGCCGTACAAAACCCTTATTCACAATCTGGTGCGTTCTGAAACTGCACGTCATTTAGAATTGGACAAAGTAACCCGGTTATATGCGGCCGAGCTTAGCAAGAAACAGCGCCAAAAGCTTGCGCCAAAAGAAAATGGCCTCAACATTGAAGGGCTTTGTGCCTCGGCTGACGGTGAAACACTTTACATTGGATTCCGAAATCCTCGTCCTATTGATAAACTCAGCCGCCGTCCAAAAGCACTTGTTATACCTTTGAATAATCCGAGGCGGGTAGTTGAAGAAGGCAAAACGCCGATTTTTGGTGAGCTGATATTATGGGATTTGGCGGCTTATGGAATAAGGAGTATGGAATATTCCCATTTCCACAAGGCATATTTCATTATTGCCGGCAGTTATAACGAAAACCGGAAGTTTGCTTTGTATCGCTGGTCGGGAAAAAAAGAGGAAGAACCGGTGTTTGTACGGAGATTATACCTGAGCGATTTTACTCCTGAGGCGTTGTGTGTTTTTCCGAACTCAAAAAAGTTTTTTGTGCTCAGCGATGATGGGACTTTGGAAATCAAGGTCAGTGGTGCGTGGGAGTGCATAGAAGGTGAATTTCACAAAGACGGAACGTGTCTGAATAAATACCTGATTGACCCCGAGAAAAAAGCTTTTAGAGGGATTTGGCTGAAGCCGTAAGACAAAGGACTTTGCTTAACACACTAAATAGGCATCATGAAAGACAACGAAGAGAGAAACTAAGAACGGAATATTTTTGGGGAAAAATCATTACTCACAAAACGAAAATAAGCTATAATGTTCAGCAGTTAGTTCATAGTTAGTGATTCTTCTTGTTATTTAGGAGCAGTTATGTCAGGTCATTCACATTGGGCTGGAATAAAATATAAGAAGGCGGTTATCGACGCTAAGCGTGGCAAGATATGGAGCAAAGTATCTCGGATGATTATTGTTGCTGCTAAGAGTGGCGGGGGGGACCCATCTTCGAACTTGCCTTTGAGGTATGCAATCGATAAGGCTAAGGCAGCTAATATGCCCAAGGATACTATTGAAAAGGCGATTAAAAAGGGAACCGGCGAACTGGAGGGCGTTAGCTTTGAAGAAGTATTGTATGAGGGTTACGGTCCTAACGGCGTGGCTATAATGGTCGAAGCACTCACGGACAATCGTAATCGAACTACGCCGGAGGTTAAGAGGATATTCGAGAAAAACGGCGGTTCTATGGGTAATAGTGGATGCGTTAACTGGATGTTTAGTAAGAAGGGGCTTATAACGGTCGGTACTGCAAGTATCAATGAAGAACAGCTTTTGGAAATCGCTCTTGGTGCCGGAGCGGATGATATGCAAATTGTGGGTGATGTTTTCGAAATAACCTGTGATCCTGGTGCTTATGAAGAATTAAAAAGGGCATTGCAGGAAAAAGAAATAGCTACGGAAGTGGCTGAAATTTCGATGGTACCGCAAAATACTATTGCTATCAACGATGAGCAGACAGCCAAGAAAATCATTTCACTGATGGAGGCCATTGAAGACCACGACGATGTACAAAACGCGTACTCGAACTTTGATATAAATGAAGAAATAATGGCTCGTATCTCTTAAGCCGATGGGGGATATGAGATTATTGGTTTAATTGGCCTGTATATAGTTTAAGTCGCTGTTTTGCGAACATATATTTATCTTCATCAACCCGGCTGACAATCTCCTTTCTTTCCGGATACATTTCCTGAAATTGAACTCGATAGCTGTCTTCGATTTCGATGGCTTTTTTATACTCTTTAACGGCAATATCTATTTTACCTAATTGCTCAGCGATTTTTGCCAGTTCGATTCGCAGTCGCGCACAGCCGGGATAAAGATACTCAACTGAATAGGAGGCGTTTTCAAAGGCTTTATTCAGCCAGTCAATTTTTTCCTGCTTTTTTGAAATATCCGCCAGTTGGGTATAAACCTCTGTTAGTCGCTCATAGTTCTTAAAAGCATCGCTGTTACGCCGGATTGCAGTTTGAAGATGTTTTTCTGCCTGTAGCAGCAAATCATGGTTGACCCTTGAAGTGAGTTTGAAATGGTTCAGATACAGTTTACCATTAAGGAATGGAGCGGCTGAGCTTAAAGGGTCATCATCGGTGGCAGAGTCAAGGATTTGGTGTGCATATTCAAGTTGGCCGGTGGATATGGCTCCGTTGGCGAGTTGGATTTTCGCTGTAGTTTTAGCTACCGGAATAAGAGCGTTATTGAAATAAACCGAAACTATTATGACTCCCGCCAGGGCTATTGGTATCTTAACGCATCGTTGGGGTATATAAGTAAATTCCGGACGTCGGTTGTTTTGAAAATCTATCGCAATAATACAGGCAATTATTGCCCAGAAAACTGTAAATACACCTGGCTCGAAAATAGCAAAATCCACCAGATTATGTATGACAACGCCTAAAATTACGCAAAAAAGAAGATTTGTTGTATTTCCAGTAATTGTTGAGGCTTCACTTTTTTTATTGTTGGCTGTCAGCAATAAAAAAGCTACGGTAAATGCGACTAAATGTGGAATGAAAAATCTCAGTATCATATAAATCACTACTAAAAGATTATCTATGGTCGTTGCGGGCATTACTAAATGTATAGCGAGCAGTAGGGCGACCCAAACGATCAGTATAAAGATTATTAGCTTCGTCCTTAAAGCAGACCTGCTTTGCTGAATTTCCGGTTGAGAGGTTGTGACATTCGGAGCGTTTATTTTCCACAATGGAAGAAAAATCATAGCTAAAAATCCGAGCAAGCCAATTGGGCCGTATTGGGTAAGGATACTGAGCGGGAAGTTATGCGGGTCGGCGACAGATTCTAAAGCTTCTGCGGGTTTATAATGTGGATAGAAATGTACGAAGTTACCCGGACCGACACCGCTAAGAAAATGGTCGGCATACATCTTTGCCGAAGCTTTCCAGTATTGCCATCTGACGAGCATGGAGTTTCCGCCTGGTAGTCGATTATGATTCGATCCGTACCACGCAATTCCACAAGCGCCTGCAATGACCAATAGTAGGCAGGCAACCAATACGAATTTCCTGAGGGCTTTTAACCGATTGCCGAATAAAAGTAGTATAATAAATGCTGTTGCAGCGGAAAATAACCCAATAATTGCACCTTTACTT
>JASFMF010000291.1:0-3918 GCA_050117705.1 Phycisphaerales bacterium | reverse complement strand
GTGGCGAACTGATAACCGGAGAGTTTCTGTGCCGTCATCCTTGTATTGAGATTTTTCATGACATCTGTAGGTGGGAATATGTGATAATTGTTCTCATATGTTTCTCGCATGAGCAAAGCCTGCTTGAGAAAAATTGTCAGCAGTGCCGCCGGCATTCCGTGCCCTACTACATCGGCTACATAAAAGCCGATATGGTTTTCGTCAATACGTATGACATCATAAATATCGCCCGATACCCACTCTGCCGGCAGAAAAGCTGTGGCCCACTGTACTTCGTTGGTATTTGGTAGTTGAGCGGGAAGAAAATCCTGTTGTACAAGGCCGGCCAAACGAAGCTGCTCTGCCAGATTATCTGCAAGGGTCTTTGTCATAGAGAGTTGTTCGGCAAGTTTATTTTGTTGGCTCCTCAGCACATGTTTTCGTGGTAAAAAAGGTTTTGTTGTAATGCCGGTACTTTTTTTACGATGTGCGAGGTTGGCAATTATTTTAACCCATAGCTCATCAAGAGAGATAGCTTCCATGGTGTTAATCATGGAAAAACTGGTCTTCGATGGCGAAATGGAAAAACTTTTTAGGGGCATCTCCGGCCGGTCTGTAAGTAAAATCATGCCGACGTTTTCCATCTCGAGGTATTCGATTATTCGCGCCAGTTGATGGTGCTCCGAAGCATCCGATCCTTGTGTGTCGATAACGACGGTTCCGATTAAATCAAGCCTGTCTCGTACATCGATGAATTTTTTTATTGGAAGGACATTGTAGGAAAGCTTTCTTCTCCTGAAAAGCCGCTTTATTTCGGATGGAATGCGTTCTTGATTTGTCAGATATAGAACGTCTGTAAAGCTTATCTCAAATTGAACTACAGTTGATGACTTTCCTTTATCCATACTGTTTTGCTTTATAGGGCCTTGGATGAGTATTTATTAGTTTAGTAGCCTGTATTAATCGAATAATTGTTCATTACCCATACGATAATTTTCGGCTTGTTAGGGGTGTTACTTTGGGTTTTTTTTGTCTTTTTCCACTATTATAAGACAGGGAGAGCTTGTTCGGTTTTTTTAAGGAGATGCTCACGTAGATAAAAACGCTTTTCTATTTCAGAATGTGAGTATAAAGATTACTGGACGGTAATATGAATGTTCTTGATATTTGTCTTGAATAAACCTGTTATTAGCCGGCGAAAATTGCCGAGCCGATGCGGAGTATGGTTGCACCCTCTTCGATGGCGATTTCGTAGTCCGAGCTCATACCCATACTCAGCTCTGTAAAATGCTGGCCTACGATTTTTTCGCCGCTTATCTCGATAAATAGCTCTCTTGCACGGACAAAACAAGCTCGAACGATATCTTTATTATGTGTCAGTGGCGCCATAGTCATTAGGCCGACCAGCTTTAAATGTGGCAAGGTCTCAATCTGCTCAGCAAGATGGGTCGCGGCACCAACCGGGACACCGTACTTTTGTGGTTCGTTGGAAGTATTTACCTGCAGAAGCACTTTTGGGCATAATTTTAATTTTGCTGCTGATGTGTTTATTTCTTCTGCCAGCCGCAGTGTATCTACTGAATGTACAAGGGAGGTTATATGGAGGACCTGGCGGACCTTATTACGCTGTAAATGGCCAATCATGTGCCAGTTAACTTTTTCCGGCAGAGCCGAATTACCGGTGGATTCACTTAAAAATTCATCGACCTGGGTGGATATTTTTTTAAGTTGCTGGACGCGATTTTCGCCTAAGTCTGTGAAGCCCTGTTGGATGACTTCTTTGACGGCCTCGAAAGTGGCTGATTTGGTCACAACCACAAGCTTTACCTCGCTGGGCTCTCTGCCGTTACGGGCGCAGGCGGAATTAATAGTGTCTTTTATGCGTTCTATTCTCTCAGAAACTTTTATCATATAAGGACGTCTAATTATTTAAATTTTACAAAAACAATCTACTACACTGTAAAGACGTAAAAAATATCAGTCATTGAGGGGTTTAGCCAGCATAAAAGCCGATAAAGGGCAAATTTTAATGGATTTTTTGGTTCACCGGGCGTGTGTTCATCGAATGGCGGCCTTTTATAACCGGTACCGATAACCGTAAGAGTCTGGGCTGTCCGGTCTTACGATTTCTGCCTGGACCGGGCGACGTTTAAAAAAAACAAAAAAAAGGATTTTTTAGCTTGATTTTTTTCTCCATAACCTGTATACTAAATGTTGTTGAGGTAATGTATAAGGTGGAGATAAGCCCCTTTGACTTTTTGCGTTGTTCTTTTATTTTTCGTTTGACAGATTTTTCCGGAAATATTATTTTCTCCGGATGCTTTATTGAATATAATGCTGTTTTTGACAGCTTATAGACCTCGGCGAGGCAGTGTGGTCCACCGGTCTCCCCCCCAGCCGGTCCCACCACCTCGCCCTTTTTATGCGCATACCTTATTTAAAACAGGTAAACAAGGTAGTTTGGTGGGGAGTGACGTTTAGATTTTTATTCCCCGCGGATTTGGAGTATTACCCGCCTGTTACGCGGCCCATCGAACTCGCAGAAAAAGATGGCCTGCCAGGTGCCGAGATTCAGGGACTTGCTTTTTATCATAACCTGCTCGCTGCAGCCAACCATAGAGCTTTTACAATGGGCATCGGAATTGCCCTCGTAATGTTGGTAGCCCGGGCGATGTTTGGGTAATAATTCCTCTAATGTCAGAAGTACGTCGTGCGGCACGGAAGGGTCGGCATTTTCATTTATAGTAATTGCCGCTGTCGTATGCGGACAAAAGACAATAACGTCACCATCTGCTATTCCTGATTTACTCACATGCGAACGGACCTCGCTTGTTATATCAATCATCTGATTACGGTTTTTTGTACTTACACGAAAATCTTTATGGACGATTTTCATTTTCCACCTCTTACATCTGCTCGACGACTTCGATACCCAAAAGTTTACTTAAACCATGTTTAATTGTTCCTGCCGTTAAATCGCAGAGCAATAGTCTTGTGGGTCTTTTATCCGGCTCGGCTTTAAGGACTGGACAATTCGTATAAAACGCGCTGAACTTCTGCGCAAGCTCGTAAAGATAAGCGGTCAAATAATTCGGCCTGTAATCGCAAGCGGCCGACTGTATCGCCTCGCCATAACGAATCAGATATTTCGCAAGGTCAAGCTCGGCCGGCTCGGTCAGATTGAGGGTATCAATGTCCGCCAGTTCATCTTCGATATCCACATCTTTGGTTTGTGCTTTTCTCTCAATGGATTTTATCCGTGCGTATGCGTACTGCATATATGGTGCGGTGTTACCGTCCATAGCTAACATTTTATCGAAGTTGAATACATAATCACTCGTTCGGTTGTTGGAATAGTCGGCGTACTTTACAGCGCCGATTCCAACCGCTTGTGCAATCTGATTCTTCTTTTCTTCGGATAGCTCCGGATTCTTTTGCTCAACCACGGCCCTTGCTCTTTCGATGGCTTCATCGAGCAGGTCTTTCAATTTTACATTTTCACCAGAGCGGGTCTTTAGAGGCGAGCCATCCTCCCCTAAAACACTGCCAAACATTACATGTGAAAGCTCAATATCTTCATCTACCCATCCGGCCATTTTCGCAACTTTAAAGAGCATCTCAAAATGCAGCTTCTGCCGGGAGTCGGTAACATAGATGATTTTATCTGCCTTATATATTTCCCCATCATATTCTATGCCGGTTACTCGATATCGCAAGGCCGCCAAATCCGTCGTGGCATAGAGATAAGCACCATCGGATTTCTGAATAATAAAAGGCAAAGGCTGCCCCTCTTTATTCTTAAACCCTTCTGGAAAAACACACGCTGCTCCATCCGACTCTTTTGTTTCGGGCAATCTTTGGAGTTCTTCTACTACATCAGCCAATTTGTCATTATAGAAACTTTCACCACGAACGTCTTTCATATCTAATTTGATATGA
>JASFMF010000290.1:0-3921 GCA_050117705.1 Phycisphaerales bacterium | reverse complement strand
TCTAAAATCGTTTATCCGGCATTATCTTAAGTATTAGTGTAAAAAAAAGTTCTTCTTCGACTTTTACGAAGATGTATCATCCGGCTGGTCCTGGTCAGTCTGAGATTCAGTTGTGGCCGGCTCGATTTCTGCTTCATCGAAATATGTGTAAACGTCATTCAAAGCGGTGTTGTCAACCTTGTGACGCATAAGCGAATAGATTATGGTATTAGCAGAGAAATAAAAACTTATTATAAAAGAGACGACCAAACCGACAACGGCCAGTAAGAATAAGAGTATTAAAAAGGCAGCTAATGATTCGGTCCAGTTGGTTGTTACCACGCCGGAAGAACCAAGTAGCTCCATAAATTCGGGTTTTGGCCAAATGGCTGTGAGTTTGTTGACCCCGTTACTGTTTTCTGCACGAAGACCGAGTTGTAGAAACAAGTGTGTAACCCAAAGCAGTGAAAAGGCAAAGAAGCGAACAAATGTATAACAAATTGCCCCATAGACGCCTGCTATTGCTGTGTAGAAAACCATTGCCCACGGTTTTGCATATACATAGCTGAAAGAACGGCTGATAGCATCGAAACAATCTGAGCCGTCGTATGCCACTGCAGGAAACATGAGATTGAATCCTGCGGCCATTCCTATTAAGACGACTACAATTAGCGCACCTGCAAATAGAGCTAACGATGCAAAAATACCCACTATTATCTCACCGGCTCGTGGAATGTTACCTAACAGCCCCAGAAGGAATATGAACAAGCCTATGAAGATAACTATACCTACTGGTGCCAGGGGCGCTGTAAAAAAGCTTGTGAATCTTGTTATGCTGTATCGCAGTGCTTCGGTTAGGCCGGGTTTTTCACCGCGGGCGAATTGCAATGCTGCGATTCGGCATATTGCACCACCGGCAATTGAGATAACGGCAAGTTTTATTATGAAAAATATAATGCAATAAATGATATGGTGTCTTATTGCCCATCCTGCCGCCTTGAAATAACCAGCAATATTTTTCACAACTCCCGGAATATCGAATGCGAATACCGAATCTACTGCGCCTTGAAATTTTGTGGCGGCATAGTGCCAAAGTGTGGAAAATACGCCGGTGCGTTCTCCGTTTTCCTTGAATTTCTCAATATGTAATTCCACTGCTTCGTCGGATTTGCCGGGATTGTCCATATATACTTTCAACTCTGTCTCTATCCCTCGTGTGCCTGGCATAATAACAACGCTTCTGCTGATTTGATCCATGATATAACCGGCCAGGCATATAACAGCCAGTGCTAAGAAAGTGATTATCAGTTTAGTTGGTTGTATGGCCATCCGGAATGTGCGGAATATTTTTGGGAAAAGGAGTTGGTTAAATAACTGCGGAGATTGTATTTCGCTGGTCATTTTGCATCCTTTCAAAAGGTTACAACAGGGTTGTTGAAAAAGTTGAGATTGCACTGCTTTACGAAGTTGTAATATAAAACGAACTTTGTTACAGAATCTCTTGTAACAACGCGAAAAATAATTTCCGTGCCATTATTGATATTCTGAAGAAGCACGCAGCAATCTCAAAACCTTATTTTATGCTTTTATCAACGCTTCCACAATTGTTATCAGCTTAGTGGAGAATAAATGAATATATATAACGTATTATCGGTCGGTTTCAACAAATTTCATAAGATTTTGTTTACGGATATGGTTGTCTGCTAATTTTCGGTAAGAGTCTTGGATGAGCCTTCATGTGTTTCGTCCGGCTCATAGCGGTGTTGAACTGTCACTATTTTATATTTGGCATCCAGCCAGTCCCCCAAGTCTATCAGTTTGCATTGCTGGGAGCAAAATGGAAAGAATTTTACCTGTTTGAGTTGTTTTTGAACTGATTCTTTAACGATTTTATGGCAGACTGGACATCTGTGTTTCATATACAAGATATTAATCTGATATTTATTCCTGTACTAGGCCTTGTTCCAGCATTCGTGCGTATTCTACACAATGTCTGGCCCAGGGCTGGGCTTCAAGACGGGCTTTTGGTATCGGTTTGTCGGTGCCTTCGCAGATACCATAAGTATTTTGCTCAATGCGTCCCAGTGCATCATCAATTTCTCTGAGTAGCTTCCTTTCACTGTCCATCAGTCCCAAAGCAAATTCCTGTTCGTAGTTATCGGTACCGATGTCAGCCATGTGGATGGGCATACTTGACAAGTCACCGGTTGCATCCAACCGGGATTTCTTCAGAGCTTCGTCTTCGATTTCGTTTACATTTCTCAGGATTTCCCTGCGTTTTTCCAATAGCAGCTTTTTAAAGTACTCTTTTTCGGAGGCGCTCAAAGAGCGTTTCTTCGTTCGAGTCGAACTGACTTTCTTTCTTGATACCTTTTTACGTTTTTGCGCCACTTCTTTGTCTACCTTTCCAATGATGAAACTTTTCTATATTCACATAAGCCCGTATTATAACATTCCAAAACAGGTTGTGTATAATTTTTGTTTTGCTCGCATAGGCTGCCGTTCAAGTGGCAAAAGTATAGTCAGCATAATCAGATTATTCAAGATAAATTAATCGAGAGATTATAACAACTTTTCATGCAAAGACTTACGGCGACAATATATTTTTGCTATTCTTTTGGTATGTTGTTTGGTTTGTTATTGATTTGTCCACTGTCTTTTGCAAATTTCCCTAACGGAATAAAGAAATTTTCCTTTCCGAGTTTGCCTGCAAATGTCTTGACGCCGAACACTTTTTCGATTTGCTCCGTGGATAAAACATCTTTAGTTTCACCGATATGATAATTGCCGTTGGCGCCGAGAAGTAAGATTTCGTCACAGTATTGAGCTGCGAGGTTAATATCGTGTGTTACGGCTACAATTGTTTTGTCCTTCTCAATTTGTGTTGCTTTAAGTAAATCATATATGCCAACCTGGTGTTTCAGGTCTAGGAAGCTTGTTGGTTCATCTAAAAGTAAAATTGGACTGTCCGCTGCGAGCGCTCTTGCAATAAAGACCCTCTGCCGTTCGCCGCCGCTAAGGCTACCAAGAGGTCGTGAGGCGAATTGAGCTGTATCTGTGACATTGAGTGTTTCATTGATAATTTCCTTATCTGTTTTATTTTCAAAACCGAAAGTGCCCAGATATGGAGTTCTTGCCATTGAAACTATCTGGGCGACGGTAAAGTCGAATACTGGCACAAATTCTTGGCGAACCACAGCTACTTTTTTTGCGAGTTTTTTCGCCGAATATGATGCAGCAGGTTTTGTATCAATTTTTGCTAAGCCGGCTTTGGGTTTAAGCAATCCACAGAGCAGATTTAACAGTGTTGTTTTACCTGCTCCGTTTGGTCCGGCTATAGCTAAGAATCGACCTTGAGTTACTTTAAAACTGATATTTTTTAAGATAGTTTTTTCTGGGTCATAGCCAAAACTTAAATTTTCAACTTCTATAATGGCGTTCATTTTAACCAACTGACTTTTCTACTGTATTTCGCTAATAAAATAAGGAAGAACGGCCCGCCTGTAATGGCGGTTATTACACCTACCGGTAACTGCGCGGGAGCAACGATTATCCGGGCGAGTGTATCGGCTATGATTAAAAATGCAGCCCCGATTATTGCACTAAGGGGCAGCAACTGACGGTGGTCAGGCCCGAATGTAAGTCGGACTCCATGCGGTATGATAAGGCCGACAAATCCTATCAGACCGCTGAGACTAACGGCAATAGCGGTAATAAAGGCCGCACAGGCAAAAGCAATTATTCTTGTTCTTGCTACATTCACACCAAGAGCTTTTGCTTCCTCCTGACCGAGAGCCAGGACATTTAATCTGTGGCAAACTGTAAATAAGACGATTATCCCTGTCAGGATGCAGACTGCGCTGATCCATAAAACCGATAGCTCTTTTTCTTTTATATTGCCCATTAACCAGAATATTGTCGAAATTACCTGTTCGCTTTTTG
>JASFMF010000289.1:0-3932 GCA_050117705.1 Phycisphaerales bacterium | reverse complement strand
TTCCGACTTCAGAGAATGTAAGCACGCATTCGCGTAGCTAAGAATGGCACAAAGAGGTTGGTTGAGTTCATGCGCTAATCCGGAAGCCATTTCCCCAACGGTACTCAATCGGGATACATGCAGAAGTTCTGTGCGATGTTCCTGGATCTGCTGCTCCGCTCTTTTATGCTGGGTGACGTCTTCTCCTGAACTTATAGTTCCAATAATATTATTGAAATCATCTCTTAGAAACGTATTGTGCCAGGCGATTATTCTTTCTTCCCCGCTCTTGGTCAAAACGGAATTCTCGAAATATTCGACCGGCTCGACTTCACCGGCCATTAACTTATTGTACACTTCTTTTACCTTCCGCCTGTCTCGTTCCGGAACAAAACTGTCGAACCAGCTCTGACCGACAATTTCCGATTCCTCGTATCCCAATATCTCACATCCTTTTTTATTAACGAGGGTCACTTTACCCTTGCTGTCAAGAAGCACGAACATTACACCCGCCACATCGAGATACATCTGTGCCTTATTTCTCTCTTCCCTCAGCCTCTCTTCTGTTTTTTTCCGCTTCGTCATATCTCTTGTTATTGCTACGAAACCAGCGGGCTGATTAAAGGTATCTCTAATCAAACTTGAAGAAAGTTCTCCCGGAAACTCACGCCCATCCTTTGTCCGAAGGATGTACTCTATATTTTTGACCATACCTCGTGCCAAAGTTCTTTCAAAGTTTTTTTGGGCCCTCGGAAGGTCTTCCGTGGCAATGAGTAAAAAAGCATTCTCACCGATGATTTCTTCTTTGGATGAAAAACCGTGAATATCAAGCGTCGCCTGATTGCATTCTGTTATATTGCCTTCCAAATCGGTAACAGTGATTGCACTCGGGGACGAATCGAATATGCTTTGCAGTTTTGCCTTGCTTTCCAGCAAGGCCTTCTCTGCATCCTTACGTTCAGTGATATCGTAACCCACGGACTGAATTTCGACAAGCTGACCTTTTTCGTCATAGATTGCTCTGTTCGTCCACTGATTCCAGCCGACGCTTCCATCGGCCCGAATGACTCGGTACTCACACATGGAAACAGGACTTTCCGGCGTAAAGGAACTGACACTTTCTCTCACTTTTTCCTGGTCTGCTTCATCCACCATTAACAAGATATCCGAACCTATTAGCTCGTCCCGGCTTTTACCAAAGTACCGGCAGCAACTCTCATTAACAAAAGTCTGGACGCCATTCGGTAACCAGCGGACGATAAACTCAATTTGGTCTTCCACAACCCTTCGGTACCTCTCTTCGCTTTCCCTTAACACTTCGAGCATCATCTTATTCTTGGAAACATCCTGCACGGTACCTACGAGAAAGACTGTTTTTCCGTTTTCATCTGTAATCGCCTCACCTTTTTCCTTTATGACCTTTTGGGTCCCGTCTTTCAGGGTCAAACGGCTCTCTAAATCCCAGGGTGTACCGTGCTCAATTCCTCTCCTGATTTTTCCAAAGTAATAATACCGGTCCTCAGGATGAACTATCTCCATAAAAGCATCAAGTGTAGCTTCATTCCGAGTTAGACCGAAGATTTTAAAAAGCTCATCGGAACCCTCTATAATCCCGGTTTTAGGATTGAGTTTCCATCGGCCTAAGTGGGCAATATCCTGAGCTTTGGCAAGAAAATGTTCACTTTCTCTTAAAACTTCCTCCGAGCGCTTGCGCCGGGTTATATCAAGACCATATACATTGATATATCCCGAATCCACTATAGGCGTAAATATCAACGAAAATATGCGCCCGTCATTGCAATTAAACTCGAAGTCGGAAATGTTACCCGAATCGAAAGTTTTCTCCACCAGTCCACAATAATCCTCCGGCAGAAGTTCACCAACTTTGCACCCCCATGTATCTAAAACAGGTGAGCCGGCGTCGTTGGCATACAATATTTCATAATCCTTCGATATTCGAAGCACAGGATTGGGATTTTCCGACGGAAATTTCGCCATGTTCTCTATTTCCGCCTGTGTTTCTTTGCGTTTGATAATGTTCCGAAAAATACCCTTGAGTATTGGCTTATTATTGATATGCACTATTCGAGCCGTTATTTCTATAGGCACTTTCGTCCCATCAAGGCGAATAGCAACATGCTCCACAGGCCAGGGCTTTTTACCGAGTTCAAGTTGGTGAACATAATCCAAAAACAACTTTCTTGAGTATTCCTCCATCCGTTCCGGATGCAACTTTGAGTGATGAAGGCCTACAATCTCATCGTGTGTCTTAAGAAGTAACTGGCAACCGGCTGGATTGACATCAAGGATTTTTCCAGACGTGATATCCGTCAGGAATATGGCATCCGGAGCATTATCAAATAACATCCGGTACATCTCCCTGCTCTCTCGATACCTGTTCAGGATTATTTGTACGCAGATACCAAAAACAACAATTACTCCGGTAATTATGAAACGAATCCACAATTCATGCGCATCGGAAGTAAATAACCCATCTAAAAATGCTTGTTCATATATAACAAAATGTAATACTCCTTCACCGAACCAATAAGCCAAAATAATGATGCACATTAACAAAATTATCTGCTTATTTCGCAATGGTTTGCTCTTGACAAGCACGCCCATTTTGTCTCCCTTCAACCCAACAGGCTTTAAGCTCCGGATGGAATCACAATGTCGCCTGTCTCCAATCCGTTAGAATCACAGAGTACTTTGTTTCAGCTATTCCTGCATCTGACACTAAATTGAACTTTCTTAATCACAAAAATCAAGAACTAATTTGCCCATGCTGATTAAAAGTGGTGCTGGCATAGTCCTCCCCCTCGATCCAGAGCGCTTCATTGGCATAGGCGGACACAGTTAAGAAAATCATCAATAAACAAAACGTTACACATAGTGAAAGAGGCAATTTCAGGCTTCTTTTTGCGGACATGATTTATTCACCTTTTTGATTATTTACCCACCGTTTTACTCCTCCTTAAGAGCTTAATTTTATACATTCTTTGTCTCATTGTCAAGCGCAGTCCCCCTGTACGCCCATTTAACCAATGAAATATCCTAAAAGAAATTTCTTGATTAAACTGTAAATTATTTATAATGTTACCGATATATACTTCGGGCAAAAAGGATTTTGTGGTAATAAAAAATGGAAAAAACCGAAGACCGAAGAGTAGAACAAAGATTGTGCTATCGCTGGCCCGTTCGGTTTGCCAAAAACGTTAAGGACAAACCTTTCCAGGGCCAGATTGTAGATGCTTCCAGCAACAGTTTATCATTTCTCTGCCGTGCCAAAGAAGGCTGTCCTCAACCGGACCAGTTGGTAAAAGTTGACTTTGGTGTTCCGTACTTTGACGAGACTGACTCCTTCGACGCAGTGTTTTTCAATCGTATCACACGGGTCTGCCGGGTCGATCGCCTCAGCGACATAATAAATCGCGTTGTAGTTCGCTTCGCCAAACCGCTGTTTTTCAAACCGGGCCACCAGAACATCACTGAATCAGATGCCAAACAAAGGCTCGAAAATAAAGCTGTTCTCGTCACTCAAGCCGAACAAAAAGCAAGATATTACAGTGAGGCCTTGATAATGGCAGAAGAAAAAGTTCTGTCCCTCACACAAACTAAAGAGATGTTGGAAAGTCAGCTAAAAGAAGAAATTGAAAAAAGACACAGCCTGGAAGCTGGATTAAGAACGCAGTCCAAAGAGGAGATTGAAAAAAGAACTCAGTATGAAAACTTAAAAACACAAACAGAAGAACGGCTGGAAGAACAATTAAAAGCAGAAACTGAAAAAAGACTTCAGGCCGAAGCAAAATTAAAAGAGCAGGCTCAAGAGGAAATTACAAAAAGAATTCAGGAAGAAGCCGAGCTAAGAGCACAGCTCGATGATGAAATTGAAAAAAGGGTTCGGGAAGAAGCCAAACTAAGAGAGCAGGCCGAAGAAGAGGTGAGGGTTT
>JASFMF010000288.1:0-3936 GCA_050117705.1 Phycisphaerales bacterium | reverse complement strand
AGATTAGTGATGAATATAAACAGTTATTTAAGAGCGGAAAAGTCTTAACAACTGAGGAAACAATTGAAATCGCGGGCAGAGAGATTATTACTGAAACACGAAAAATACCAGTATATGAATCAGGCCGGGTCGTTAGAGTCGTTACGGTAATTAGAGATATAACGGAAAGTAAAAAAGCAAAGGAAGCATTGCAGGAATCGGAAGAGCGTTTCAGGGGTATTTATGAGAATGCTCTGGTTGGTTTATATCGAACCACTCCTGATGGTAAGATTTTAATGGCAAATCCGGCGATTATACAGATGCTTGGTTATTCGTCTTTCAGAGAGCTTAAGAAGCGGAACGTGGAAAAGGTGGGATTTTCCCTGGAATATCCACGTTCAGTCTTCAAGCAGCGCATTGAGGCTGATGGCCAGGTTATTGGCCTGGAATCCGGCTGGATAAAAAAGGATGGAACCACACTTTTTGTACGTGAAAGCGCAAAGGCAATTTGCGATAAGAAGGGCAGGGCGTTGTATTATGAAGGTACGGTTGAAGACATTACCGAGCGCAAGCTTGCTGAAGAGGCCTTGCGGGAAAGAGAGGAACTTCTTAGAGCTACGCTTGAATCAACGGCGGATGGAATTCTTGTGGTTAATAACAAAGGGCAAGTTACACATTCAAATGCTCGAATGATTCAGATGTGGCGTATCCCTAAAAAGCTTTTTGAGACGGGTGACGATGCGAAACTGCTTCCGTTCGCCTCAGAGCAGTTAGTGGAGCCTGAGAAATTCCTTACCAAAGTTGAGGCACTTTATGAGTCGAATGATGAGGATTTCGACACTTTATTTTTCAAGGATGGCCGGGTTTTCGAACGATACTCTTGTCCGCTTATCAGAGATGGTGAGAACATCGGCCGGGTGTGGAGTTTCAGGGATATCACCAACCAAAAGCGCGCTGAAGGAGCATTAAAAGAATCCGAGGAGAAATTCAGGTCTCTTGCAGAGCAGTCTCCCAATATGATTTTTATGAACAGGAAAGGCAAGATACTTTACGCTAATAAAAAGTGCGAAGAAGTAACGGGATATACGAGGGAGGAATTGTATGCTCCTGATTTCGATTTTCTTACCCTGGTTGCGCCGGAATCACGGGATTTGATGAAAAAGAATTTCGACAAACATTTGGAAGGTGAGGAGATTTTGCCGTATGAGTATGCTCTTATAGATAAAAACGGAGAAAGAATTGACGCAATTAATACAAGCAAACTTGTTCAATATGACGGGATGCCGGCTATTATTGGGATTGTGACTGATATTACCGAGCGTAAAAAAGCTGAGCGAGCCTTGTGTGAGAGAGAAGCCACATTGATGAGCATTTTCCGTGCAGCACCGATAGGGATAGGGCTCGTGTCCAACCGTGTGTTGTTGCAGGTTAATGATAAGGTATGCGAGATGTCGGGTTATTCCAGAGATGAGCTCATAGGGCAAAATGCGAGGATTCTTTATCCGAGTGACGAAGATTATGAGTATGTTGGCAGAGAAAAATACGGACAAATAAATGAGTGCGGAACCGGGACAGTAGAAACAAAATGGAAATGTAAAGATGGCCGAATCATTGATATTATTCTTAGTTCTACTGTTTTTGACTCTGGTGACTTTTCAAAAGGTGTAACTTTCACGGCCCTTGATATTACCGGCCGCAAACAGGCAGAGCAAAGGCTTCTTGAGCACCGGGCTCAGCTTAAGTCATTGGCTTCGGAATTATCATTAGCCGAGGAACGTGAGAGACGGCGGGTAGCTATCGAGTTACACGACCGAATCGGGCAGTCTCTTGTAATTTCAAAGATGAAGTTACAGACACTGCGTGAATCTCTGGCTTCCAGTGAATACGCCGATACTCTCAAAGAAGTTTATGATTGTCTTGGGCAGGTTATTCAGGACACAAGAACATTGACATTTGACTTGAGCTATCCTATATTGTATGAGTTCGGTTTTAAGGAGGCGGTAGCTGAATGGCTTGAGGAACAAATCCAGCGGAAGCATGGCATCAAAACTGAATTTGTAGATGATGGGCAGCCTAAACTTCTCGATGAAGATGTTCGTGTGCTGTTATTCCGCGATGTTCGGGAACTGCTTATCAATGTTGTTAAACATGCGAAAGCGAGTAAAGTAAAAGTTTCCATTTCAAGAATTGATAATGATATACAGGTGTGTGTTGAGGACAATGGTGTGGGCTTCAATGCTGATGAAATTGCGCTCTTACCCACGAGAGACGGTGGATTTGGATTATTCAGCATTCGTGAGCGATTGGAGCGTATAGGTGGACGTCTCGATATTGAATCCGTACCGGATCAGGGAAGCAGGATTACAATGACCGCGCCGATAAAGTGTGAAAGTGTTACCGATGGAGCATAAAAATGAGTATAAGAATTTTATTAGTTGAGGACCATGCGATAGTACGAGAGGGTTTGCGTTCGTTGCTCGAGAGTCAACTTGATTTGGAAATAGTTGGTGAAGCTGAAGATGGGCGAACAGCTGTTGAGCTTGTACGAACACTATTGCCGGATGTGGTTATTATGGATATCACTATGCCAAATCTCAATGGTGTCGAGGCTACGCGTCATATCATCAACGAATTCCCGAACGTTAAGATAATTGCCCTGTCCATACATTCCAACAGGCGGTTTGTTACTGACATGCTTGGGGCCGGAGCGGCCGGTTATGTTTTGAAAGACTGTCTTTTCGATGAGCTTGTTCAGGCGATACAGGCTGTAGCGGATGGAGGGGGTTATCTTAGCCCCCAAATAACCGGTGTTGTTATTGGCGACTATGTAAAACGTGTTGTTACTACTGCCGATTCATCATTTAAAGCTCTAACGGGTAGAGAACGTGAGGTACTTCAGCTTGTAGCTGAAGGTAAGTCCACCAAGCAGATCGCTTTAGAATTGCACGTCAGCACTAAGACTGTTGAGGCAAATCGACGTCAGATTATGGAGAAACTGGACATTCATAGCATCGCCGAGCTGACAAAATACGCTGTGCGTGAAGGTCTGACCTCTCTCGATGCGTGAATATAGATAATTTGGGGTAGTAAAGGTTTTTTTTATCTCACTCAGTATCGTTTTATCCTTTTGCTAATCTAAAAAAAGGATTTACGAAGCTGATTTTGCGGAATATCCTGCTTGCTTTTTTTTCAGTTTTGCCGATTAATAGATATGCAAAGTTATTTTTTATCGGGAGAGGTTGTTGTGAAGTAAAAAAGAAAGTATTAAGTTTGCAGGTTTTTTCTGAGAGAAAAACAGGAGCATTGGCTGTATTAAATTCCGTCGAACTCTCTGGGGGGATTAGTTTTAGAGAGGCGATGCTCCTGTTTATTTTTTTAACTATGTCGTAATAGGGATGTAGTAGTCGATTTTATTTCGTTTAGCTTAATGGTATTTGAAGGTTTTATGTGTGGTGCGGGGTTAAGTTGGGGATAGTATTGTGAGGACGTTGAGTGATATACTGCTTTCGGACTACTTATGATAAAAGGATATTTAGTCCAGCTCGCCGAGGATTGTACAACAAATAATTAAATAAGTCGATTACTCATTGAGTCTTGTGTTTTTTATTGGTTGGCTCCTGAGATGTATCAGGAGGACGGGAAGATTTCTGTTTCTCCAATAGGATAGGTGATAGTGTGTTGTTAATTCACCTTTCTATATTTTTCCGTTTTCTTTGTTGCGATTTTTTGATTGAAGCACCTGATTTTCTGTACCTTTTAATAGTCGTTTTATATTTTCTCGGTGTCGAATTATAACCATCAGCGGGATCGCAGTTGCCGTGATAAGCAAAGGCCATAAACTGATGAAATCCCAGTTTGGCTTTATGATTATCGCCGAAATCAAAACGAGGGGAAAAGTAATAGAAGCGGCAATTGATGCCAGAGAGATATAACGCCAAATCAAAACAAACAGCGCCC
>JASFMF010000287.1:0-3938 GCA_050117705.1 Phycisphaerales bacterium | reverse complement strand
GTGTTGATCAATATATAGCAGGTTTGGCCATTAACAATAAAAAAAGGCGAAGTCGTATGACTTCGCCTTTTTTCTTTAACGTTTAATAATTTCTAAAGTGCTCTTCGTCTTCTCAGCCAGCCGACAAGACCGACACCGATGCTGGCTAATAAAATAGCGCCGGGTGCAGGGATGACTGTAGCATCGTGACTAAACCAATACTCACCGGGTTGTAGAACCAGGGGCGTATCCAGCGTGTAAGTCAAATAGAAAATATCATCGGTTATATTACCGTAATCATCGCCAAAGACCCTGTCCACCCCGCTGTCACCCCAGCTAAAGTTCCCGGATGTATTATCGGAGGAGAAAATATCGCCGACAAAACTCGCTACCCCCGGTGTCTTGGCCGAGTCAACGTCAATGTTTGACCATATGTTCATTCTATAGCGGATTGCAGGCGAATCGGCGTCGAAACCGGAAGTTTCATCGAAGTATCCTGTAATTTGCTCAACAGTTGTCGCTTCGTTGATTTTAAAATATCCTGCGTAGATCCAGTCGAAGTTGTTGGACATACTGTAGCCGCGATACAAACCGGGTGTATCCTCAGAAGCCTGTCCCGACGGTGTAGTATAAAAATCACCCGCATCGTTATTGAAATTGTCAAACACTACGCCTCCTGCTGAGTTTTTCATAGTCAGGGCAAGACCGGCTGTTTCTGAGAACCACCCATCTTTGTGCCAGACATCTATAGCGTAGTTATATCCCCAGCTTTGCCAGGTTGGGTCGTCAAGAAGAAACGCCATAGAGCCGCCTGTATCCTTTTTGCCTGTTACTGTTTGGCCGTTGGGGAACTTACCTCCTGTAATAACATAGTAATAACCAAGGTCATCTCGTTGATTATCACCTTGTCCATCCATAACCGCGAAAGATGTGCTCGTTTCTGCCATTAGTGCTGTTATCACTATGCAGATTATTAGTAATCTTTTCATTTACCACCCTCTCTAAATTTCTTTTTTAACAATGGTGCAACTTAAGTGAATTTTTTCTCATATAGTCCTTCGTCTGCGGAGCCAGCCAACAAGACCTACACCGAGACTGCCCAGTAAAAGAGCGCCGGGGGCAGGTGTATAAGGCATTCTCACTAACTGATCCTGCTTATGCTGGGTGAGACCACTATCGCCGTAAATGTTCAGGACGCGGACGTTTCCTCTGGTTTGGCCCCATTTCTCAGCATCAGCGACTGCGGCCAGCGCATCTTGATAGAATTTTTCCGCCAAAGAGCCGCTGGTCCATGTCTTGGTGAGGGTCTCATCTTCGAGGTACCAAAAGACACGCTGCAAAGCATTTGCGGAGGCAACTCGGCCGGGCCCGGTACCATAGTCATAATCATTTAACTTGCCGGTTATAAACTGGTCATAGAGGTATGCTGTCTCGTATGATATTGGATCGAAGCCGCCGGGTGTGCTACCCATTACTGCGCCGGTATTAAGTACGGCATAGTATGTAGGACCAAAGCTGAGCTTCTCTGTTTTTTCGAGACAGTAGCTTTCGAATTGACCGGCGTACTCACCGAGGCTGGTAGGTGTGAAAGTCCAGCCGTTGAGTGTTTCCAAGCGGAACTCCCCGCCGCCGGTAGTGCCGTAACTATCATGTACTGTTAATGTCATGTGGGCAAAACATGTGCCGGCCATTGTGAAACATAATATCGAAGTAAGTACTGTTTTCCTGGCCATATTAAAATTAAAATTCCATTTCGTCTCTTTCCTTGCTTTTTTCTTTGGATACATATTAGACTTCCCAAAACTAAAAACTACATCTTAAACTAAATCCCCCAAGTAGCGGGATAACGACATTTCTTGTTATTTTCTAATTAAAGCTTTCCAGGGGCAGGGCATTTATCCTGCCCCTGGCTGCTCTTTATTTACTTTTAAATACTACTTCCTTAGATCTCTTTTTTACAACGTCCTTCTTCTTTTCAGCCAGCCGACAAGACCAACACCGATACTACCTAACAAAACAGCACCCGGTGCGGGAACAGCTGTGAGTTCAAGTGTACCCTCCCAGCCACCGGTAGATTGCCAGGCTGAGTAAGGCTCTTCGTTGTTATATATCTCATGGTAGCTACCAAACCATATATCCCATTTTGTACCCAAAGCAATGTCCGTACCATCATTGTAGGTCTGTCCTGCTGCGGAAATCTCACGGACGTCCACGGAAAAACTGAACTCATCAAGGTCGTTGACCAGATTTATTAAATTGTCAGTCTCTTCCGTCCACCATTGCACAAGCCAGCCTGAGCCCCATGGATTTGCAATGACTTCAACCTGCCAGCCTGAAGCTGCGGTTGCAGTGGGCATAATATTCGGATTCGATACGAGGCGCTCACCCCAATTCCAGGCATTCGTATTATCACGTAGCCAGATATTGAACCCGGCTATACCTTCGTTTGCTGTGTCCAGGGAGTTCCGCCACGCGATATATGCATTCTGACTCGCCTGATCAGTGAGTGAGCCCGTACTGCCAAAAGTGTTGTACATTTTCTCGTTGTCAGCCCAAACTTCGTGGACGCGTCGAGGATTATCCTGCTCATACTTGTAGTGGCTGGGCTTCGTGGGGTCAGAGGTATCTAACGTAACAGGTAATGGGGTTGTGCTGTATAACCCTATAAAATCATCCGGGTCAAATACAAACGTTGTTACACTCGCGTTAACCGTGCCGGTAGCAGCTAAGACAATTACCGCTAATAAACAAAATATAATTAATCTTTTCATCTTTCGTCTCCTCCTTTTTTAGAGACTTTAAAGACACACCTTTGAGATGAAGAAGATAACAGGGCAGGCAGTTACCTGCCCTTTATCTCCTCTTATTTCTCTTACTTCTTTTACAGTGTTTTTCTTCTTCTTAACCAGCCGACCAGTCCTACACCGATACTGCCTAACAAAATAGCGCCCGGAGCAGGAACGCAGATAGTTGCTACCTCGATCTGATCAACGAGTCCGCCGGAGCCGGTGAAGTAAAGCTCAATCACTTCCAACTCGGGTTGTGGATAGAGTGTCCAGGTTATTGTAGTGTCTTTGTAATCATCTTCAAGAAGTCTCGTATTTATGACAGGCTCACAGATAACAACTTCTGAACCTGGCACATAGATATTATTGAATGTCATATCGCCAGAGTAGATAATCTCGACCTGGACGATTTTTACCAGGTCTGGATTTGCCAAGTTGGGAATGTATAAATCTATCTCGACGCCGGAGTTAGTGGCTGGATTGTGGCCGTAATATATGCCGGTGCGGTCAGTCCCTGTGTCACCTGCATTCCAACCCAGCTCCATTCCAGTGCCGGGGCACACGCCTATGCAGTAAATCGTGGCATATGGATCGCCGTTCGGGTTGCTGTAAATCTCTGGAGCTACCGGGTCGTAGAGTATCCAGTTTGTGTCTTCGTCTGCTATAGTACCCGGTTGATCAAAGGTCCATGCCTGGTATGTGCCGTATTGGTTGGTTTCCCATGGAATGTCAATGTCGGCCATAGCCGGTGCAGCCATTAAGGCACACACCATTAAAGTAAAAATTAATCGTTTCATTTTCTTTTTTCCCCTTATTATTATTGTTGTCATATTTACCATTATCATCATTACTATTTCCTTATAGTGTTTTTCTTCTCCTTAACCAGCCGACCAGTCCTACACCGATACTGCCCAGCAAAATAGCACCCGGAGCGGGAATGCAGACTGTTGCAATCTCAACAGAATACAGCCTGGCAACATTGCCTTCGCCCTTTCCAAAAGTCAGCTCGATTGTCTCTTCCCCGGGTTGCGGGTATATCTTCCAAAGGAGTGTTGTATCAAGTTGATCCCCAGCAGAAGTACTCCCTATCACAGTAGTCTCTTGTTTCAGAAGTTCTATTTCGAACTCCTCAAAACCGCTTGGTATGACTCCATAATCGGTGAGCGCTCCCAC
>JASFMF010000286.1:0-3941 GCA_050117705.1 Phycisphaerales bacterium | reverse complement strand
TGTACATAAGAATGGCAACTTCGTTATTTTAGAGACAAACGGCACGCCGATTTTAGACGATAAAGGTGACCTCCTTGGCTATCGGGGGGCTGATATAGACATAACCGAACGCAAACGGGCAGAATCTGAACTTCATGAAACTCAAAAACAACTCGTCGAAACGGCACACAAAGCCGGCATGGCCGAAGTTGCAACCGATGTATTGCACAACGTGGGAAATGTTCTCAACAGTATTAATGTATCTACAGCACTGATAACAGAAAAAGTTTCCAAATCTAAGCTGTCGAACCTCGAAAAAGTAGCAGGCATTATTAACGACCATATTGAAGACCTTGGAACATTTCTTGTTGAAGACCCGCAGGGAAAACATGTACCCGTATATCTAACTGAAGTAAGTAAATTACTGAATAACGAGCATGCCGAGATTCTCAGCACTTTACGGGTATTGAATGAAAACGTCGAGCACGTCAAGAACATCGTCGGCATGCAGCAGTCATACGCCAAGGTCTCGGGTGTCGAAGTTTCTGTCTCTCTTACTGAATTGGTTGAAGACGCCATTCAGATAAACATTGCAGCTTTGGAACGACATGGAGTGCAGATAAAATATGAGCTTGCCGACCTCCCACCGGTCGAAATTGACAAGCAAAGAGTGCTCCAGATTCTGGTGAATTTGATAAATAACGCCAAGTATGCTCTGGCCACCAGTGATATACAAGGTAAATTAGTAACAATCAGACTTTATGAACATAGCGATAGTCGACTTCGAATCGAAGTATCTGACAATGGCGTAGGGATATCCGAAGAGAATCTGTCGAAGATATTCAACCATGGTTTTACAACCAAGAAGGACGGCCATGGTTTTGGTCTGCACAGTGGGGCTCTGGCAGCCGTAGAATTGGGTGGTTCGTTGACTGCCCACAGCGACGGTTTAGGTCAGGGAGCAAAATTTACGTTGGAATTACCATTTAAATCAGTTGAGGTAAATCAAAGAAAGACAAATGCTACGGACACAAATGTATCCCAAGTTAATGGTTAATCAGTTTTCCATTTGGGGCATGTATAAAAAGGACAAATGTATAATATGCGAATAAAACAGAAGCTCATTTTTGGTTTTGTCGGAATCGCATTGTTGGTGGTGGTTGTTGGATATGTCGCCGTCAATACGAGCAGGAGGGCACTACAAAAATCTATTGGTGAAACGTCCATAGCATTAGCTGTTGATACAATAAAAGAGATTGATAGAAACTTTTTTATGAAAATTGAGCTTTTCCAGGAATATTCCACGAATTCAACATTACGGGAAGCTGTTTCGGCATCAAATCGGGATTTTGACAGATTGGAAGACATACGGGCTTTTATTGAAGAAAAGGACAGGGAATGGACCTCCGTTCCCCGGGAAAAAACATCTACCTTCATGCTGGAATTATTAAAGAGTAAACTGTCAAGAGAATTAAGAGAAAAAATGCATTTTTACGAAGCAAAATATGACCTTGAAGTTTTTAGTGAAGTTTTTGTAACAAATAAATATGGGGCGAATATTGCCCTGACGGGAAAAACCTCCGACTATTACCAGGCGGATGAACTCTGGTGGCAGTTCACACATAAAGACGGTCTATATATAAGTGATGTCGAATACAATGAAAGCGCGGGTATTTATTCTACAAATATTGGAATAAGAATCGACGACGAAGACGGCGATTTCCTGGGTATTATTAAGGCCGTCGTGAATATAGAAGAGGTGACAGGCATAATAAAGGAGGCGACGGAACTTTCAAAATACGAGAGTGTGGATTTTAAGCTGTTTACTAAAGATGGCAAAATAATCTATGACACTAAAAAAGATTATGGATTTTTTGAAGATATATCAGAGAAAGACTTTTTTAAGAGAATAACAGGTGAAACAGGATATTTAATAAAACAAGCTGAGAAAAAAGAGAAAAACGAAGGACAGGCAAAGCTGTTAGCTTATGCGTGTTCCAATGGTTATAGAAGTTATAAAGGCCTGGGCTGGATTTTATCTATTGAGTATCAAACAAAAGAGTTGTTCACTCCTGTTACCAAATTAAGAAATTTCATATTAAGTATTTCACTAATACTTACAATGATGTGTGTTATAATGGGTGTTTTAGTGTCGGATTCCATCTCCAAACCTCTTTCAATACTCAGAGATGCTGCAGCCAGAGTTGGTGGAGGTGATATGGATGTCCAGATTGAGATTAAATCGAATAACGAAATCGGTCAATTAGCCACCTCTTTTATGAAGATGACCGATGATTTAAAGCATACGACTACATCAATAAATAATCTAAATAAAGAAGTTGCTGAACGCAAGAAGGCAGAAAAAAGACTACAACAGGTCCTGCAGGACTACGAATGGAAAAACTGGGAACTGGATGCGGCTATCAAGCGAAAAAAGGAAGAAATTGCTGAACGCAAGCGGGCAGAAGCCGAACTTCAGGAAACCCATGAAAAACTCGTCGAGACAGCGCACAAGGCCGGTATGGCGGAAGTGGCAACTGACGTGTTACACAACGTGGGAAATGTCCTCAACAGTATTAACGTATCAACAGCCCTGATAATAGAAAAAGTGTCTGGTTCGAAGCTTGCGAACATAAAAAAGATAGCGGATATTATTAACGACCATACTGAAGACCTTGGAACGTTTCTTGCCGAAGACCCACAGGGCAAACACATACCTGTGTATCTATCTGAGGTTGGTAAGCTTTTGAGCGATGAGCAGGCCGACATCCTCAGCACTCTAAAGACGCTGGGCGAAAATGTTGAACATGTCAAGCACATCATCAGTATGCAGCAGTCTTATGCCAGAGTCGCCGGCGTTGAAGTCTCGACTTCTCTTAATGAATTGGTCGAAGATGCCATCCAGATTAATACATCAGGCATGGAGCGTAGAGGAATTCGGATAATACGTGAATTTGAGGACCTTACTAATGTTGAAATTGATAAACAAAGAGTGCTCCAGATTTTAGTGAATTTAATAAGCAACGCCAAACATGCTCTGTCCGCCAGCGATAAAGAAGACAAAGCAGTAACAGTTCGACTCTATAAACATGGCGAGAGCCATTTCAGAATCGAAGTAGCAGACAACGGCGTTGGTATATCCAAGGAAAATCTCACTAATATATTCAAGCATGGATTTACAACAAGGAAAGACGGGCATGGCTTCGGGTTACACAGCGGTGCTCTGGCAGCAATGGAGATGGATGGTTCGCTGACAATGCATAGTGAAGGCATAGGTCAGGGGGCAACGTTTACGTTAGAATTACCATTAAAGTTGGTTGAGGTAAAGCAATGAAAGATGAAAACCAAAAAAACAAACGTATTTTAGTAGTTGATGATAGAGAAGGAATTCATGATGATTTCCGGGCAATCCTTGTAGGTAACGGTGCCGACACTTCTGCTCTCAATGAAGCGGAAGCAGCAATTTTAGGTAACGCATCAGATTCATCACAGAAAATAAACTTTGAAGTCGATTCTGCCTTCCAGGGTCAGGAAGCACTGGAGAAAGTCAAACAGGCTTTACAAGAGAATCGCCCCTATGCCATGGCATTTGTAGATGTCCGTATGCCTCCGGGATGGGATGGTGTCGAAACAATTGAGAGAATTTGGCAGGTCTATCCGGAGCTTCAGGTTGTTATTTGTACGGCTTATTCTGATTATGAATGGAGTGATATCATTAAAAAGCTGGGGCAAACCGAACGTCTGTTGATTTTGAAAAAACCGTTCGATAACGTGGAAGTTCAACAGCTTGCCAATGCGCTGACGGAAAAATGGAACCTGGCCAAAAAAGCATCTGTGAAAATGGAGGGATTAGAGCAAAAAATAGAAGGAAAAACTGAGGAACTTATAAAGACCAATGAGCAACTGACTAAAGAAATCGCCGAGCGTAAAGAGGCGCAGGAGAAACTGGAAAAATACGGCAA
>JASFMF010000285.1:0-3942 GCA_050117705.1 Phycisphaerales bacterium | reverse complement strand
CCTCCGATGGGAGTACTCTTATTGACAGTGTTGTCTTTGGCAGCCAGACTGTTGATATTTCGTATGGGCGTTTTCCTGATGCCACCAATGATTTACGTTTCTTTTTTGTTCCGACGCCAGCGGCGGAAAATGTTGGTGCGTATTCAGGTGAGGTAGCTGAAGTAAAATCCAGTCATAAGCATGGTTTTTATGATGCACAGTTTTATGTGACGCTTGCTACAGAAACAAAGGGGGCCAACATTTATTATACTCTCGATGGTTCTGAGCCTTATGAAATTATCGAACGCGGGTATATTAATGGAGCAGTTTATAACGGTCCGATTTTAATCAGCAGTACTACTTGTCTGAGGGCCAAGGCTGTCAAACCCGGTTGGAAGCCATCGCAGGTCAAGACAATTACATATCTGATGGGTGTCAGCGATGCCCGCAGGTCGCTGCCGGTAATATCCCTTGTGGGAGATTATGGAAAGACTTTTTACGAACCGAATGGCGTGATGGCAATTGTGGGGGGATATTATGGTGCGGACGGACGATGGGTTTCGAATGGTCCGGACACATATAATAATGTAATACACCGAGGGATGGCATACGAGCGTCCTGTGTCATTTGAACTAATTCAGCCGGGAGACAACTCAGGTCTTCAAATTGATTGTGGAATCCGCGTTCATGGGAGTGACTATATGCGTCCGCGGTATCGCCGCAGAGACGGCCTCTGGAGCGGAAATGCCAAATTCAGTTTCAGGCTTTACTTCCGCAGCAGATATGGTGAGAAATGGCTTGAATATCCGTTGTTCCCCTTTGAGGTTGACCGTTTCAGGAGCATCGCCCTGCGTGGGGGTCACAATGATAGAACTAATCCGTTTATTAAGGACGAGCTGCTCAGGCGATTGCATAAAGATATGGGTAATGTCGCCAGTGGTGGGATGAATTCTAATCTTTTCATCAATGGGGAGTACAAAGGTTATTTCAATCCCTGCGAGCATATTAAAAATGCGTTCTGCCAGGAGTGGTACGAGAGCGATAAAGACTGGGATGTGATGACAATGAGCGGCGTTCGTGACGGTGATGCGGTGGCCTGGAACGAGATGATTAATTACGCACGCAGTAATAACCTATCCGGCGATGAACATTATCAGTATATCAGTCAACGTCTCGATATTCCGGCGTTTGTGGACTATCTTACCCTGCAGCTATGGTGCGGTAATTGGGATTGGCCGCAAAATAACTGGTCTGCCGCCAGAGAACGCTCGGATGACGGGTTGTGGAGGTTTTTCATCTGGGATGCGGAAGGTGGAATGTTTGCAGATCGGCTCGGGACAGTTTATTTTGACAGGCTTAACTCGCAAGGTAACGCTAACGGCTGGCTGTACCGCGCGCTTAAAAACAATTCTAATTTCAGGCAGCTTTTTTCCGACCGCATATATAAGCATTTCTATAATAATGGTGCTCTTACCGAAGAGAATATAAGAGAAAGGTTCTTAGAGCTTCGTGAGGAGATGTCAGAGGTTATTCCTAATATGAATATGTATGTTCTGGATACATGGGTGCCGGATAGACTAAGCATTTTTTTGAATGCTTGTATCCAGGAAGGTTTATATACTTTTCGGGGACCGATATTCGAAGTAAATGGTCTTGAGCAGCAGGGGGGAGAGGTTTCGACCGAGGATGCCTTTGCTTTGACTACTCTTGGCAGGTCTCAGGTAATTTATTATACCATCGATGGTTCCGATCCGCGTTTACCTGTAGAGTCACCGATTCAGACTACCAGCACAACCCTTGTGGCTGAAAATGCGGCTAAACATGTACTCGTTCCGACAGGCCCGGTTAGCAATGACTGGAGAGGAGGCGGCAGAGGTTTTAATGACTCGGCCTGGTTAATCACCTCCGGTTATCCGGGTGGTGTCGGTTATGAAAGAAACAGCGGATATGAAGAGATGATAAGTCTTGACCTCGAAAACAGGATGTATGGAACAAATACCAC
Source organism: Phycisphaerales bacterium (assembly GCA_050117705.1). Classification (GTDB taxonomy): domain Bacteria; phylum Planctomycetota; class Phycisphaerae; order Sedimentisphaerales; family Anaerobacaceae; genus NIOZ-UU13. The sequence goes on along the minus strand of JASFMF010000285.1, from coordinate 1,961 downwards.
CTGTTATATCCGTATTCCATTTGCTTTTAATTCCAACCTGAGCAACTTCGATTTTATGACACTGAAAATGCGTTATGATGATGGTTTTGTTGCATACCTCAATGGAACAGAAGTTGCCCGACGTGGTTTTGCCGGCGAGTCGGCCTGGAACTCTTATGCCGACACCGGCCGTTCCGACTCCGAAGCTGTGAATTTCGAGTACATCGATATTTCTCTTTTTCTGAGTACGTTGCGTTTGGGTAACAACATCTTAGCTATACAAGGCCTGAATACTTCTACTACCAGCTCCGACCTTCTAATCTCTGCCGAGCTGGTTATTGGCGACAGGACGCTCATCGAAGATATCGAAATTGTATCGCCAAGTGCGATAGAATACACAGGACCGTTCACTTTAGATAATAGTGCGCATGTCAAAGCAAGGGTGTTAAATGATGGTATTTGGAGTGCCTTAAACGAAGCGGCTTTTTCTGTAGGTCCGGTAGCGGATAATCTGCGTATCACGGAGATTATGTATAATCCGTATAGCACGGATGATTCAGGCGAGCCGAATGAAGAATATGTGGAGCTTCAGAACATCGGAGCCGAAACAATTAATCTGAATCTGGTTAAATTCACCAATGGAATCGATTTTATCTTCCCGAATATCGAACTTGCACCAAGCGAATATATTGTAGCCGTCCAGGATATAGATGCTTTTGAAACTAAATATGGTCAGGGTGTTAATATTGCCGGCCAATATTCCGGCAGGCTCAACAATGCAGGCGAACGTATCAAGCTGGAAGATGCTGTCGGCCAGACTATTTTAGATTTCAGTTACGCAGATGGCTGGCGTTCTGTTGCCGATGGTGAGGGTTTCTCTCTCGCTATAATAAACCCGGCTAACACCGCCCCTAACAGTTGGAACGACGGGGACTCCTGGCGTGCAAGTGCATATATGGGCGGCTCGCCGGGCGAAGATGACAGTAATATTATTCCCAATCCCGGTGCTATTGTTATTAATGAGCTGTTAGCTAACTCTCCCGGTAACAGTCCGGACTGGATTGAGCTGCATAATACAACCGATGCCTTTATCGATATTGGCGGTTGGTATTTAAGCGACAGCGGCTCTAATCTGACCAAATACGAAATTCCCGTCGGTACAGTTGTTTATCCTGCTGGATATATTGTTTTTTATGAAGACCAGCATTTTGACGATCCGGGCCTCACTGATTCCTTTGCTTTGAGCGAAAATGGCGAAAGGGTATATATAAGCTCAGCGGAAAATGGTGTATTGACCGGTTATCGTCAGGTAGAGGATTTTGATGTCTCGGAGACTGATGTATCATTTGGACGATACTATAAATCCAGTACGGGCAATTACAATTTCGTTGCTATGTCTGAGAATACACCCGGTTCTGCCAATGCGTATCCGAGAGTTGGCCCAATAGTTATTACTGAGATTATGTACAATCCATCCTGGCCTGATGGCGGTTCATATACAAATGAGCAGTATGAATACATCGAGCTTTATAACATGGGCTCTGAGCCTGTGAGTCTTGAAGGATGGCGGTTTACCGATGGTATTGTTTTCACGTTCGCTGAAAGCGCACCTGTTACAATACCTGCCTGTGGGTATTTGTTGGTTGTCAGGAATCCTGAAGCGTTTATGTGGCGTTATCCATCAGTTCCTGTTGATATTATCTATGGTCCTTACGATGGCAATTTAAGTAATGCCGGCGAGCGTCTTGAACTTTCGACAGGTGGTGATATTCGAGTTGACAGAGTTGGTTATAGTGATGGTTCGCATCCTGAAGATTGTCCCGGCGGTGTTGACCTTTGGTCCGTTGAGGCTGATGGTGCCGGCAGTTCACTTATACGAAGAGTGCCATCCGATTACGGTAATGATCCAGACAATTGGGATGCATCTGCTCCTTCGCCCGGTGAGTAAATTTCAGTTGGGGGGCTATTAATTGGGAGGTAAC
>JASFMF010000284.1:0-3944 GCA_050117705.1 Phycisphaerales bacterium | reverse complement strand
ATTCGGGGTCTCAAGTTCCCGGGCTATTACTACCCCAACACCCGATACTTCCCGATAGCAAGATTTAATAAAGCAAAAACAGATTTATTCGTAGAGCAATGTTTATTTGTCGGCGATGAAGATGCCAGTCATCTTCAGGTAGGTATCATAGCCCATGGCAATGAAATTATGGCTGACCACTGTGTTTTTTATAATGTAAGAAACAGCGTCGTGTTCTGGCAGGACGCCGGAGACGGCATCAAAACCGGCAATGGCATTACGAACTCTATTATTTATGGAGCCACTCAAAGTGGCGTATGGACCGCATGGCCGGACAATGATTTTGTGTTCGAGAACAATATTGTATCACACTGTAAACATGCATGGATAAAAAATTACGATAATCCCACCGTATATGCAATAGATAATTGCATCATAGTTAACAATCAATTTTACCAGACCATAGCAGGCAATACATTGCGTCCACAAGCATTTGAAGTTGAAGAGACTAACGTCATAAAAGAAGGCAATATTTCCTTGAGGCCGAAAGATCCGGTTACCCATAATCCCTTGCCCATTGACTATCTACATATAATCCCAAACACATTGGGACATGATATGGGTGCAGGACTCTTTAAACAATGAGGTGACAAAGAACAACAATAAAAAACTGATAATGAATTGAAGGAAAAATAAAAGAGAAGATCTTAAAAGAGGGTATCCATAATAGACTGGATGACGATGACTCGGGCAATACATGTTTCATAAAAGTACCCGGAAGGAGTAGCGGCGCCAAAGCTGTTCTCCTAAACTGCCCAACTATGGACAACCTCACACACTGTAGAACCATATTCGATATTCTAAATTTTGTATTAAAGGAATTTATTATGTTAAAGTTATCACTTCCAATCATCTGTATTTTTACTCTGTTAATAGTCTCGAGCACACAGAGTGCCGAAACAATATCCGGGCCTTATTGCGGACAGGAGCCCCCCGGATTGGTGCCAAAAATTTTCGCACCCGGCTTCATTTCTTTACCCAATCGATATGAAAGCTTCATTACCTTCACACCCGATGGGAATGAATGCTATTTCACTCAGCACCATGCAGAGTGGGCCCCTTATTGGATTATGATGTCAGTTTGTCGCAACGGCACATGGACCACACCCCAAAGGGCGCCCTTTACCAATAATTCTTCCGTCTGTACCAGCATTTCGTCTGATGGAACTAAACTCTTTTTCACCTTAAACTCGAGCGTCTATCAATGCCTGCGTACTGCCGAGGGTGGCTGGTCCTCACCCGTTAGGGTAAATTCCCCAGTCAGCTCCGCGTCCTACGAGTTTAGCTGCCATTTTTCCGAAAAGAACAATATGTTTGTTTGTTCCTGGCGCCCCGGAGGTCTGGGCGGTTGCGACGGCTGGGTTATTCCCTATGTCAACGGACAGTGGCAACAGGCTCAGAATCTCAGAACCTTGAATTCTCATGTAGGTGACTGTTGCTTCGCACCGGGGCCAAATGAAGACTATCTCATCTTCCAATCCCGCCGTCCTCCTACAGGTGGAGGTGGTGGATTTTTTGGTACTGACTTGCACATAAGCTTTGCCACCGATGAGGGAGGATGGACAGCTCCACGCAACCTGGGATCAATCATTAACAGCTCTGCCACGGATCTTGGCCCATGGATATCATACGACGGCCGTTATCTGTTCTTTTCCAGCGACCGACAAGGGCCTCACGACATCTATTGGGTAAGCACCGATGCGTTTCTACCGGACCCAAATGGCCCGATTCAAAATCTGACATCCAACCAGCGGTTCAATTCAATCCAGTGCGCCATCAACTACGCCGACGAGGGTAACACAATTGTGATAAATCCGGGTGTTTACAATGAATCGATTGTTTTAACAAGTAAAACAGTTGTACTGCAATCCGTTGATCCCAACAATCCTTCAAGCATTGGTAGTACTATCATCCAGGGTAGCACCGATAGCCCTGTGGTCACATTACAGGGAAATCCAACAGCTTGTGAAATAGCAGGCCTGACCATTCGTGCCGGTTCGATTGGAATTAAAGGCACAGGAACAAACACCACTATTCGCAATTGCCGTATCATGGACAATACCACACACGGCCTGGAATTATCCCAGGGTAGCAGCCCCAATCTGCAACACTGCCTGATTACAAGTAATGGCCAGACAGGTATAACCATGCTTGACGGTCCCGGCCGCAATCCCTGTCAGCCGAACATTGAAAACTGTATTATCGTTGGTAACAGCCAGGCTGATATTGTCGGAGGTGAACCGGTTATCACCGATTCAGTGGTACCTCAATAACAAAAGTACATGAAATCAAAAAAATGTGAGGAGTTTATTATGGGAAAGTACTTATTTTCAACAGTCTATATAATTATCCTGTTAGCAGCCACACCGGGTTTGGCGACGGGCCCGTACCTCGGCCAAACGTCTCCGGGTACAACACCCCGGTTATTCGCGCCCGGAATACTAACGCAGCCCGGTGGCGTCGTCGCAGTGAGCCGTATCGCCTTTTCTCCCGATGGTAAAGAATGTTTCTTTTCAGGACCAATAAATTGGAGCTTTTCCGGAACTCGGATGTATTACACGAAGTGCGTCGACAATGTCTGGACGCCCCATGTGTTGGCGTCCTTCTTTCCGGGCTATTCATGTCGCCAACCCTACTTCTCGGCCGACGGAAACAAGCTTTACTTTAACTCCAATAGAAATGGCAATCCTGACATCTGGGTGACTGAACGCACACCAGAAGGATGGGGCAATCCCCAGGTCCTACCTGCCCCAATAAATTCCTCCCTTTACGATGGCATGTACACGCAAACAACAGATGGAACCGCCTATATTGAGTCGATGCGTTCGGGAGGCCGAGGCGGTATCGACGTCTGGCGCATAAGTCCACAGCAGCCCGACCAACCGCATCAGATACAAAACCTCGGCTCGCCGGTCAATACAGGTGCTGACGACAACGACCCGGCTATCTCGCCTGATGGTAAATATCTCATATTCGGCTCGAACTATAATGACCTTTTTGTAAGTTTTAATCGTGGAAACGGTAACTGGACCGTGCCGGTCAACCTGAACCAATTCTGTCCGGGCATCAATACTGGTGCCCAGGAATATGCACCATTCATTTCCGCCGACGGACGCTATCTGTTTTTTAACCGCCTTAGTAGCGGCGGTATCTTTTGGGTCGAAAATCCCATTCCCAGTCCCGATCCAAACGGCCCGGTCCTGAATCTCTCGACAGGTGAACGCTTCGGCACCATTCAGGCAGCAATTATCTATGCCCAGGCGTGCGATATACTCGAACTCCAGCCGGGGATTTACTCAGAGACTGTTAATCTAAGCAACAAGAACCTAACCCTGCAATCCGTGGATCCCAATGATACCTATTATGTCGGCGGCACAATCATCCAGGATAATGCCGACAATCCTGTGGTCACATTGCAGGAGAATTCCGTGGCTTGTGAAATTGCAGGCTTAACTATTCGCGCCGGCTTGACCGGTATCAAAGGCATAGCAACAAATGCCGCAATTCGAAATTGCCGTATTATGGATAATGCAACTCATGGCATTGAACTATCTGAGGATAGTAACCCACACCTCCTGAACTGTTTAATTACTTCCAACGGCCAGACAGGAATCACTATGCTGCGAGGTCCCGGCCGGAGTAGTCCATACTGTACTCCACTTGTCGAGAACTGCATTATTGTCCAAAATGGTTCTGCAAATATTGTAGGTGGTGAGCCGGTGATCGTCGATTCAATCATCACGACTCAGGCAGCAAATTGAAGTGACATTAAGGCGTATTAGGGTCGGCTACTTCAATATAGACCGCCGGCCTGCCGATTCCGCATCCACCGTAAGGGCCGGCATTGTCACTGCCGACAATTCGAATCCCCCGGACCTCAAATGGAATGTCGAGAGAACTGAGAT
>JASFMF010000283.1:0-3945 GCA_050117705.1 Phycisphaerales bacterium | reverse complement strand
GGAGTTCATACTTTTCCTTGATACACTGTTTGTAAAGCGATGTTATTCGCGCATTAGAACAACACTTTACCAAAATGTCAACCATTACAGACTTTTGAGATTTCCGTGGTGATTTCAGTCATAAAAAAAGAGGCTGTGAGCTTTATGCTCACAGCCTCATGTATTGACGTAATATCGTATATCATATTGTTCTTCGTCTTCTGAGCCAGCCGACAAGGCCTGCACCTATGGAGCCTAAAAGAATAGCGCCCGGTGCTGGAATGGGAGCGGATGTTATTCCGGCTGTGATGTCGCCCTGAGTTGCCCATACCCCAAACATAGGCATGTCTTGTAATAAATTAAATGTACTGTTAGTAGATATTTCAAGAGTCAGGTAGTAAGTACCCGGGGCAAATGTATCGCTTTCATTTTCATTGATGGGCACCATTGGCATTGTGGATTCATCATAGGTGCGTCCATATTCACTATAAGGATTCATCGCCGAATCATGGACGCTGACGAGCATTGACATATCCATTGTCATAGGCATAGGCGTAATTGAGAATCCTGCATTTTGACCGGTAAATCCTATATCAAGCGTCCATGGCGTGTCCATGATAACCTCGAATTTTGCCTTTGCACTGCTATCGAAAGAGGTTTCAGAGGATATGAACCCGTTGCTTGCTATCTCTGCAAGATTGTAAGCCGACACTGACAGAAAGCCGGCAGTACCCTGACTAGAGTTTTCCATGGCTATGCCCGCAGTTAAATCGCTTATACTGGCAGTCGATTTTGAGGTGACAGGGCTAAGTCCCGTATCAGAATTTGGGTCAATAAATGAAGGGTTGGTGACAGTAATATTTGTCTGTGCTTCGTAGTAGAGACCCGTTACGCCTGCCATAGCCGCGGGTGTTATCGAAAGACATAAAACTAACAGAAATATTTTTCTCATCATATACCTCCTTCTAATCTGCTTTCAGCTTAAACTTCAGACACATAAGGACCGAAGAATATGACTTTTTGGAAGGAAAAGCGTGTGAGATAACCAATTCACCCCTGCTCATCCAAGTTGTCTTAAAACAGTATATTTGGATTCAGCCTGAATGTCAAGAATAAAACCCTATGAAAATTAGGTGTTTTTGTGAAAATATTGAAAGATGTCCTGAAACTCAGGTTTTTGACCTTCTTCTTTTGGATTTCTTTGTTTTTTTTCTTTTTCTTACTTTCTTTCTTTTCTTTACATCTTTATCTTTAATTATTGCTTCTGCGGGTGCCAGGTTCAACTGTCTTGCAGGGACATTCACCGACACTATGCGTGTTTTTATGGCCTGCCCTAAACGGATGTTACATCCAGTATTTCTGCCTGTCATACATAGTGTCTTTTCGTTATATTCCCAGTAGTCCTGCCCCAAATCCTTCATCCGGATAAGGCCCTCGATGCCGAACTTTCGCGATTGAACGAATACGCCGAAGCTTGTCAGGCCGGTGACAACGCAGTCGAGCTGCTCGCCTATTTTTTTGCTCAGCATTTGCAATAGCAGCACGGTCTTCAGTTCTCTCTCGGCGTTCTCCGACTGCTGCTCGGTGAAAGTGATATGCTTTCCGATTTCTGTTAAGTCCAGCGATGCAGTATCGCTCTTTGCAAGGTCTGTGCGGTTTTGCAGGTAATATTCCAGCAGGCGATGGACGAGCAAATCTGCATACCGGCGAATAGGACTTGTAAAGTGACAGTAATGCCTTGAGGCAAGCGCATAATGACCAATATTCACAGGAGCGTACTGTGCCTTTTCGAAACTTCTCAGCACGGCTAAGTTCACCGCGAAAGAACAGTCGGCCCCTTTGACCGCCGCTAATAAATCCTGTATCGTCGCCCGGTCGGCATTTCGAGGCAGGCTGAAACCGAACGCCTTTACAAGCTTGCCGAGATTTTTCATACTCATCGCATCAGGCTCCGGGTGAATCCTTCTTATGAAAGAAAGGTTCAGCCTGTCTAAAAGCGAAGCAACTGCATCGTTGGCCTCGACCATAAACATCTCGATTATCGTATGGGGATAGCTGTCATCAGCCGGGTGTGCGTCCACGACCTGTCCGGCTTTATCCATCACAAGTTCGGTCTCCGGCAAATCAAGATGTATCATCCCGTTTTTCCTTCGCCGCTGCATGACAACCTTGCTGAGCGCCTCCATATTTTTCAGCAGCTTAATTACCTCAGGCTTGATGTCCTTGGTATGACCTTTTAAGGCCCTGTCCGCCTGAATGTAGGTAAGACGCTGAGTCGAACATATAAGACTGTTTGCGAAATTGCGGGATATGATTTTGCCCTGCTTGTTGTATGTTATGTATGCGCTTTTAACGAACCTTTTCTGTTCGGGCTGAAGACTGCAAATCCCGTTACTCAAAATCTCCGGCAGCATAGGAATCGTCTTGCCCGGCAGATAGGCACTGTTGCCTCGCGCTTTCGCTTCGACATCAAGCGGCGAATCCTGCTTAATGAAATTACTTACATCTGCGATATGAACACCCAGCACCCAGTTATCCTTGTCATCTTTTTCAAGACTTATCGCATCGTCGAAGTCCTTTGCATCCGGCGGGTCAATTGTAATAATAACTTTACCTGTAATGTCATCCCTGTTTTTAATTTTTTCGGGATTGAATTTAGACGCCGCCTGACGTGCCTGTTTTATGCAATCCTGCTCGAACTCGCCCGGCAGATGATACTGATGTATTATCGATTTTATCTCGGTGTCATAACGTCCCGCCTTGCCAAGCACTTCGAGAATTACCCCTCGCGCCAGATATTTTTCCGTTGGATATGTAAGTATCTCTACAACTACCTTGTCTTTTTCTTTAGCTCCTTTGGCAGTTACATCGTCAACCGTAATAGGCTCGATAAATCTCGACCCATCCGGCTGAACAATCCACGCTTCAGGATGTTTTGTGAGTGTGCCGACGAATTTGTTTTGCGCCCGTTCGAGAATCTCGATAACCTCGCCGCTGTAGCGCATTTCCCCGCCTCGTTTACCTTTTTGTTTGACCTTAACGATAACGATATCACCCGTCATCGCCTCCGCTGTCGAATCAGGCGGGATAAACAAATCGCCATGTGTATTAGGCTCAAGAGGTATCACAAAGCCGAACCCTTTGGGATTGGCCCTGAACGTCCCTGTGATTTGCCCTGCCAGAGAGGGCAGGCTGACAAGGTTCTTTGCACCTATCACCACATGCCCGGCCCGCCTTAGCTGGTCGAACGTCGATTTGAACTCCTCATAATGTTCCGAGCTTACACCCAGCGCCTTTGCCAGTTGAGCAAGCTTTAACGGTGCATAATCGCTGTGCTTTAACAGTTTTAATATTCGATTTTTATATATTTCCGCCATCTTTCGTCAGTGTTTAGATTCACATTCTCCTAATATCTCTTAAGCTTTCGTTTATAGTTCATGAAGCATTTTAACGGCCTGTTTTACAACCATATCCGCCGCTTGAGGTGCGAAGGGACTGGTTTGAATTTCGTATCCTTCTTTTATATATGATTTTTCCGGCGCAAGATAACCCGCCGCTCCGTTGCAGTGCGTTATCACAAAAGTATGCTTATATGGCGAGCCGGCTTTAATCGCCATGCCGATTTCCGTAAACACCTCACCGCCGATACCTATAAAGCAAATGTCACCAACTCTCCCGGCTGTTATATTCATATTTACAGGAGGACTACCTTTCTTAATAGTAGTTTCGTTCCGTTCTTTACCAGGAAGCTCAAGTGTTATGAAAGCCGTTGCAATCTCACCGCTGCCCGAACATTTCTCAATATCTCCGAATGTATGCACAACCTCCTCGCCCAGCAATGTCCCCAACAGTACCGGCTCAGGAATCCAGCCCCGTTCGGTATTGAAAGCGGGAATCACCCTGTACCACGGGTCGATATCGCCGGATGCCCCTGCGAATGCGGCGGCGATAACATCTTCACCTAAA
>JASFMF010000282.1:0-3949 GCA_050117705.1 Phycisphaerales bacterium | reverse complement strand
AAAATAAATTAATCCACTTTCAGTCTATAGCTTCTCTGCTATCGGTCAAACTAAATATTGTTCTATCTTTGGCAGGAAAGGCCCTTTATTTGATTATTGTTCGCTAATTTGCTGCTTAAGACTTTGCTACATCATAATCAACTATCAAGTTCGCCTTCCTTAAGAGTTGGGGTTTAAGCCCATTACAGCCAATCCAAAGCCATTAACCGGCTTTTGGTACACCCCTAAAGCTTTATCAAACCATCCCTGACCATATATCATAGATATGCCACAGCCCAACTAAAGAGTTACGCAAAGTCATCCGTGACAATGCTCGCTACGGCTGAAAACCCTACAAAATATCAATGAAATCATTCGTTGTCAATAAAATGTCGGAAAATATTTTATTTTTTATACAAAATATTCATTATTCTTAAAAGATAATCTGTTTGGCAATCTGTTCCGGAACTTTCTCATAGCTTAACGGCTCCATAGTAAAGGTTCCTCTGCCAGCCGTTGCACTTCTAATATCGCTGGAATAACCGAATAATTCCACGAGAGGTGCTTTTGCATCAATCACCTGCATATTCCCATGCACTCGACAATCTGTAATTAATCCCCTTTTTGCAAGTAAATTACCCTGTACCGCCCCAAAGTTAGCTTGCGGAACTACCACCTGAAGCCGCATTACCGGCTCAAGCAATACTGGTTCCGCTTCTTTGACCACTTTTTCAATTGCTATTGCTGCGGCCTGTTCAAAAGCCAGTCCAGAAGAATCCACAGAATGGAACGAACCATCGATAAGCGTAACTTTAGCTCCCACAACAGGATAACCCGACAGGGCACCACTGCTCAGTGCATCTTTACAGCCCCTTTCAACATCAGGGATAAACTCTCTGGGTATCGCATCAGCAGAAACTTTACTTTCAAACTCAATATCACGGCTCCAGTGGCCATCCTCGGTAAAAAGCGGCTCAACCTGTATAACAACATGGCCATACTGGCCATGACCACCTGTTTGGCGAACGAATTTACCTTCAGCCTGAGCTGATTTTGTGATAGCTTCCCTATAGGCCACTCGTGGTTTGCCAACCCTTACATTAACTCCTTTTTCTCTGATTAGCTTATGCTGAAGGATCTCCAGGTGCAATTCACCCATTCCACTTATTATCATTTGGCCCGTTTCGCCATCTTGTTTACACTCAAAAGTCGGGTCCTCGCGCTTCAGGTCGGCCAGCGCCTCTGCTAATTTTGCTTTTTCCGCGGCCGTTCGGGGCTCTATCGACATATTAATAACAGTTTGCGGAAACGTAATGCTTGGCAGGCAAACAGGCTTTTTGGGGTCACAAATTGTATCGCCTGTAAGTGTCTGTTTCAAACCGACAACCGCTACTATATCGCCTGCGATGGCCGAGTCTATAATTTTTCGATCCTTGGCATGCATCTCAAATATCCTGGTGATATTCTCCCGCTTGTTGCGATTGGGATTCAGGACTCTTCTGCCGGACTTCAATTTGCCCTGATATATTCTCAGAAAGTTCAAATCACCATGTACATCACTTGTAATTTTGAAAGCCAGCGCCACCATACTTCCATTTGGGTCACACTTGATTGATATTTTTTTATTTTCATCTTTTGGCTTGTGACCGGTCAGGACAGGCTTGTCCAATGGAGAAGGTAAGTAAACTAAGACCCCATCAAGCAGCTTTTGCACACCAATATACTTCAAAGCAGAACCAACAAACACCGGATGAAGCTTATTACTCAGGGTTCCTTTTCTTATTGCTCTGCTAATCATTTTAATATCAACCGGCTTATCATGGACATAGTTATCCATCAACTCGCTATCGTACTCGGCGGCAAGCTCAATCATTTCGTTTCTTCGCTGCTGAGCGATTTCTTTCCAATCAGAGGGAATTTCGGTCTCTTCAAAAGTTGCTCCCATCTTCTCGGCTTTATAAAAAACCGCCTTCATCTTTATCAAGTCAACTATACCTGAAAAAGACTCTTCAGCACCAATAGGAATCTGCACAAGAATCGGATTAGCAAGAAGTTTATCGCGAATACTTTCAACGGACATTTCAAAATCGGCACCTACTTTATCCATCTTGTTTATAAAGCAAAGACAGGGCAGGCCATATTTCTGTCCCTGCCTCCAGACGGTCTCGCTCTGGGCCTGTACTCCTTCGCTACCGTCAAAAACCGCCACCGCCCCATCCAAGACACGCAATGACCTTTCAACCTCTGCAGTAAAATCAATATGCCCCGGGGTGTCGATAAGGTTGATTTCACAGTTTTTCCATGGACATTTTGTCGCTGCCGATGTAATAGTAATGCCTCTTTTTTGCTCTTCATCCATAAAGTCCATAACAGCAGTGCCATCGTGAACTTCCCCCATTTTGTAAGTTTTACCCGTATAGTAAAGGATACGCTCGGTTACTGTTGTCTTACCGGCATCGATATGAGCCATAATCCCAATATTTCGTAATTTTTCTAAAGCGCTCGTCATAACTCACATCTTATCATTCAAAAAGAGAATAAAAAAACTGCCACGATTAGTTTCACAAACACACCGTGGCAGTTAAAAACAAAAATTCTTACCAGGCAAAGTGCGCAAAGGCCTTATTTGCCTCAGCCATTCTATGGACATTCTCCCGAGTTGTCATTGCACCACCGTGTTCATTATACGCATCTATTAACTCAGAAGCCAGACGCTCGGACATAGGTTTGCCCTTTTTACCCCTTGCCGATGCTAATATCCACCTGAAAGCAAGTGACTGCTGGCGTTTGGAACTTATCTGCATTGGAACCTGGTAGCTGGCCCCGCCAATGCGTTTACTGCGAACCTCTATCATAGGTTTTACATTATTTATCGCCTTCTCAAAAACATCAAAAGCTTCGGCGTCTTTAATCTTCTTGCCGATTATACCCATAGCATCATAGAAAACTCGTTGCGCAGTACTTTTCTTACCGTCCCACATCAAACAGTTAATAAACTTGGAAACCAGCTTACTGTTATGCTTCGGGTCCGGTTTTAATTGTTGACTCGAAGCGGTAAATTTTTTAGCCATTATCTTTCCTCAATTCAACCAGCTCATTTAGCTTTTTTTGCGCCATATTTACTTCTGCCTTGTTTCCGGTTAGCTACGCCGGCACAATCAAGAACACCACGAACAATATGATACCTTACTCCGGGCAGGTCCCTGACCCGGCCCCCACGAATCACAACCGTGCTGTGTTCCTGAAGATTGTGGTCGATACCTGGTATGTAAGCCGTTACTTCTTTGCCGTTTGTTAACCGGACACGTGCGATTTTACGCAAAGCAGAGTTCGGCTTCTTGGGCGTCTGGGTTCTTACTATCAGACACACACCTCTTTTTTGTGGCGAACCGCTAATATCAGATACACGCTTGCGACCCTTCGATTTCGCCCTTGGACGTCTAACTAACTGGTTTATAGTAGGCATAATTATTATCTCATCTTTCGTTACTTCATTATTAACAAACTAACTTATTCCCAGAGCCTCCCTGACAGCGGCTTCGGCCTTTGCTTCGGCCTCTTTAGCCTCTTTGATATCCTTAGCCTCTTCGAATTCCTTCGGTAGCGGTGCTTCGACGAGGTGTTTAACCTTTATATCAAGATGCGGCTTGAAAGCCGTACCCGCCGGTATCAGATGACCGAGTATAACGTTTTCCTTCAATCCGTAAAGTTCATCCACTTTACCAGCTAAAGAAGCCTCAGTCAAGACTTTAGTTGTTTCCTGGAAGCTGGCTGCTGCAATAAAGCTCTCCGACCATAATGAAGCTTTCGTAATCCCCAAAAGCAGGGTATTAGCGGTTGCAGGTTTTGGTTTTTTGCCTGTGGCCCCAGAACCGCCAATCATCTCAACTTTTTCATTAATACTGGCCAGTTCTTTCTTACTAACAACTTGGCCAACCTGTAAATCAGCAGCATCTCCAGCGTTTGTAAT
>JASFMF010000281.1:0-3950 GCA_050117705.1 Phycisphaerales bacterium | reverse complement strand
TTCGGCAGAAAAAGCAGGACAAAACCTACAATCATTGGCAAAAAGACAGTTGCACAAAGAATGTTCATCCGTTCTTCCAATTTAGAAATCCTCCAGATTAAATTCAGGCGCACCGATTTCTTTTTTGATTCGTGCCGTTTTCTCACGAGACAATTTCAATAATGCCTCATAATCAAGCACAATATTTTTTTGTCCATCGACAACAGCCAACCTTTCAGTACAGCTATAACAAGGGTCAACCGCCGCAAGGGTTAGAGTAACATCGGCAATATGTTCGCCAATACACGAGGCCTTAAACGAAGGAACATTGACATAGCTTGGCGCTCTAATTTTGTGGCGAACGGGCCTGTTGCCACCATCGCTTCGCACGTAATGAAAAGTTTCACCTCTCGGAGCCTCCGCATGACCACAACCCTCACCCGGTGGTATTTCCTTAACCTCAACGGCAACGGGACCATCAGGAATCTTCTTAAGGGCCTCTCTGGCCATCTTAACAGATTCCAAGACTTCAAGAAGCCGCACAACAGCCTTTGCAAAAACATCGCCCTCCGGCTGCGTAATTACATTCCAGTCCAAATCACCGTAAGCAGCATAAGGATCATCTCTCCTTACATCGATAGGTACATCACTGCCCCTGGCGGTCGGCCCTGTAACGGCATAATCAACAGCATCCTTGTAGCTTAGTGTTCCTACTCCTTTGAGCCGGGCGTGTATAACAGGGTCATCAAGCACAGCTTTAGTTAGCATTTCGGTTTTCTTTTCAACTACATCGAGCTCCTTCAACATTTTAGGAATAAGCTCATTGGGAATATCTTCCCGGCAACCGCCGACCTTGACATTTCCATAGTTATTTCTGTTACCCGTTACAGCTTCTAATAAATCCAACACCGGCTCACGATACTTCCATGCCCACATAAAGACAGTATCATAACCGATAAAGTGACCACCAAGACCTACCCATAACAGATGACTATGGATACGTTCAAGCTCATTAATAATTACGCGAACATATTGAGCACGCTCCGGCGGCGTTACACTGGCAATCTCCTCGACCGCGTTAATGTAAGCCAATGGGTGTGAAGCCGAACAAATCCCGCATACACGCGAGACTAAATATGGAACCTGGTCAAATTGAAGCGTTTCACTGAGTTTTTCTATTCCGCGATGGTTATAAGATATCCTTACATCTATGTCAGTTACAATTTCACCATCAACAGTTAATTGATAAAACTCCATCTCTTCCTGCAGAGGATGAAACGGACCAACTGCAAGAACAGGTTTACTAACATTAACAGTCTCTTTCATTTTTTCACTTCTTTCCTTAACGGATAAACACCTTCAGGCCAATCGTCCGCCAGAATTAGCCGTCTCATATTCGGATGATTTTTAATTTCAATACCCAATATATCGTGTATCTCCCTTTCTATCCACTCAGCACCGGGCAAAAAAGGCGAAATAGATTCTATCGCCGGGTTTTCGCGGTCACGAATAAAGGCTTTAACAGTCACGATACAACCAGTCTCGTCATTTGTAAAATGGTAGAGAACTTCAAAGCAATCATCAGAGTCAATCCCCGTAGCAATTAGAAACCTTAAAGGCACATCTTCAAACAGGAATTTGTTGATTGCATAACTGTTTTCAGACTCACATAAAAGATAGATTCTAATATCCGATTTATGCTCTATATCTATGAGCTTATCCTTTATTTGTGATAATTTGTTATTTAATTCTTCCTGGTTCATACTTCTATCCCGTTATAAAACCGACAGTGTCTTTACCACGCCGGAAATCATAGCTTCCGGCTTCGGCGGACAACCCGGCACATAGGCAATAATTGCATTAGGGTCAATTTCTCTGATTATCTTATCCACCGGTCCAACCACGTGGTAAGCACCGTTAAATATTCCTGTTCCACAAGCACAAGCCCCTATGACGAAGACAACACAGGGTTTCGGAGTTTGGCGATACACTTCCTGTAATCGTGGAGCCGCCTGTGCCGTACCTACGCCGGTTACGAGCAAAGCATCAGCATGTCGCGGTGAACCTACTAATTTTATGCCAAACCTCTCAACATCATACTTAGGCGTAAGCAAATTCACAATTTCGATATCGCAATTATTGCACGCACCGGTATTAACATGGAAGACCCATACTGATTTTTTCAATGACGATATTTTCCAGCTCATAAATTCACCTTACAGCCAGTTGATGCCATAATAATTGCCAATTGATGCAAGTATAATAGCGACTACCAAAACAACCCCGCAATAGACCCAAAAGAACTTCATCGCCTGGTCAATTCGAACACGAGGATTCGTATTTTTTATTAAAATTACCAATACCAGAACTAAAACATACTTGCCAATGCCCGATACCAACGACCACCCCGCAGTACCAAATCCACCGAGGAACACCATAACTAAAAACAGCGGTAAAGCCACCAGCATCATTGCCTGCATAATCTTCCAAATGGCCAGTAAAACACCGGAATATTCCATCATTATACCACTGGCAACTTCAGTCTCCGATTCAGCTATATCGAACGGTACAAAGCCGAGTTTGGCCTGAATACAAAATAGTGCGGCCAGAAACGCTAACATACCAGAGATACTAAGAGCAGGAGTATGTCCGGCAATATTAGCTAAATTCAATTGACCACCGGTTTTTATAATCACTATAATCAAAGCTAGTACAAGCGGTAATTCGTAGCCCATAACAAGTTTCATTTCCCTGCTGGTACCGATAGCCGCGTGGGGACTAGCACTGGCGCTACTACCAAGAATCAAAGCCAGAGAAGGCAAAACCATTAGATAAATAGCTACGATTATATCGCCAACAAACTTCGTGTCCGGGGCAATAGTGATACGCCAGAGCATTGTCGAAAGTAACAACACACCTGCCAGACCGACAATTGGGGCTGCAAGGAAAACTACTCGTTGTGCGTCCTGGGGTATGAGCGTTTCCTTGCCCATCAGCTTCATAATGTCGTACAAAGGCTGAAAAAGCGGTGGGCCTACCCGCCATTGCACCAGGGCACTGACCTTTCGAACAATCCAGGAAGCAATCAATCCCACAATGATAGTAAACACAAACCCTGGAAAAATCAGAATCCAGAATAAATTCTGTAATGCCTCAATCATCTCTCTGCCTTTTCCCTTAAAAACGGTTCCCATAAACCACCACCGGAAACCCTGACAACGATATCTTCGAAAACCTCGACTAAATCACCTTTTACCTCAACTTCGCTGTAATCTATACTTCCATCCTGACAAGTGCTGACGCACAAAGGTTTTTCACCAGGAGCCAGCCTGTCTCTGCAAACATCGCAAACACTGCTCGGATAAGGTATTAAATCAGTATATATCGTTCCAAACGGGCAAGCTATCGCACAGGTGCCACATCCGGTACACAGCATATTCGCTCGCTTGAGAACGCCGGCATCGTTATTTTCAGACGGCACTTTCTCTAAGGCCCCCGTAGGACAGGCGTTAATACATGGTGCAGCCTCACATCTGCGACATATCAGGGCAAAACGAATCATTTCCAACAACGAATCGAATCCCTTGTTCTCAGGATGGTGTTTATACGAACACTGCACATTAGATTCATCCTGAATTTTACATTTTGCCAAATCAACTATTAACTTCGCACCCATAATTTCGTATCCCGAGCTTGTCTCGTATGCGTTATGTTTTAATCCCAAATATTCGGATAATCTTTAACCTGGTCATAAGTAAACACCGGGCCGTCTTTGCAGACATAATACTTACCTAACATACAATGACCACATTTACCTACACCACAACTCATATTCTTTTCCATCGAAAGATAAATCTGTTCAGGTTTGAACCCGAATTCCAATAATTTCAAAGTTGCAAATTTCATCATAATGGGCGGGCCACAAACCACCCCTACAGCATTCGAAATATTCACATCATCCGGCTTTAATA
>JASFMF010000280.1:0-3954 GCA_050117705.1 Phycisphaerales bacterium | reverse complement strand
AAATGTTGTGTGCCGGGGGCTAACAATTGGAGTAGGGCGGTTACCTAGGGCACAAGTCTCGAACCGCTCCTACATTTCGATTTATTCCGTCCCGTCCAAGGAAGGCCGGATAGAAGCCGGAGAGATACAATCGGAACTAACAAAATTTTTTACAAAAAATCAAAAATAATATTGACTATACGGTCAAAACTGACTAAATAGTCAGCTTCATGAATGCAAAGACAGTAAAAAATGAGAAAAGCCGAACTCAAAAAAGGGCATGGAGAACTCGAAAGAGACTGAAGAAGGCCGCTCTGAACATGTTCAGCGAAAAGAGTATTAACTCGACAACGGTGGAAGATATTACAGAAAAGGCCGATGTCGGCAAAGGGACGCTTTATCAGCATTTCGAGGACAAAGATGAAATAGTTGTGACGTTGGTGGATGAAGCAGTCGAACACCTAATAGAGTGTATCCAATCATACGAGAGTCAACCTGAAACTCTGGAAGATATGCTCGAGCATCTGCTCAATGCTCATTACGAGTTTTACAATGATTCTAAAGAAGAGTTCATTTTACTTTTCCAGGGCAAACTGATGCTGAAACTTCAGTCTGAGACTCTCGATGACTTAGAGGAACCCTATCTGCGTTACCTGCAGGAGATTGAGAATCAACTTGCCGGATATCTGTCACCCAGAATAGACAATGTCAAGGTTCGTCGTCTGGCATGTGCAGTAGCGGGTTTCGTTTTCGGGTTTTTCTCGTTTGCCATGATTGGTATGACTTCTGATGAAATCGAGACAAGTGTTAAACCGCTTCGGCGGGTTTTTGTAAGGAGCTTATGCGCGTTCCTCGGGCGCTGAAGTAAGCCAAGTCAAGGCTTTTTTCACATTACAGGTTTTTATCCAAGTAAAAATCGTACTCTACGGACATCTCATGGAAAATAAAAGAATAAATAAAAACATTCTAACCGCTTCAGAAATAAAAGAATTTAAGGCTCTATTGCTGGAAAAGCTGGATGAAATTTTAGACAATGTATTTTGCATGGAGCAGGAAACTCTGAAAAAGGACAGAACCGATTTATCAAACATACCTTTTCATATGGCCGATGCAGGTACGGACACGTATGAGCTTGAGAATACACTGGGATTGATGGACAACGAGAGAAAGCTCATTATGGAAATTCAGGATGCACTCGGCCGCATCGAGGACGGCACTTATGGGATTTGTGAGGGTAATAACGAGCCTATTCCCAAGGAAAGACTCAGAGCAATTCCGTGGGCCCGATACTGTGTTAACTGTGCCAGTATGTTAGAGAAAGGCATTTTCACCAAAGAAGATGATATTGATGAGGATGAGTCGGATTACTACGATGATTTCGAGTAAGAGCGGGATTAACGATTGCAACCCCGCTTATTAAGAATCTATTTTTTTATTGTATGGAGACATCAAAATGGCAAAGAGCAAAGCACCAAAAAAACAGGCAACCAAGAAAAAACCAGCAAAGAAGAAAAAATAATTATGTGATAATCTCAGATTATCAAAAAGCCTTCAGTGACACAACACTGAAGGCTTTTTTTCATTTCGTTAAATCTCTAAATTTACAAAGTTTCTAATATCGCTTAGCCGCTGAAATATACATATATTGCCACAATGATAGCGATCAAAAGAATCGAAAAGACCACATCGGCCTTCGTCCAGCTGGAACGTGACTTTTCCTTGTCCTCGAGGGTTGTTGTTCCATAGGTAAGGCCGTTTATCTTTTCATACGAAGGAGGCGCTGTCATATAGCTTACTGCAAACATCACAATTATACATACGATGAATATAACCAGGCTATAGTACTGGAAGAAGATGTTGTTCATAATCCAGAAGAATGAGCCTTCAGTATAACTGAAGTCATCGAACAGCGTGACCGGCGTATCTATCCCCATACGAATTAAACCAAGAGCAAATCCGACGATCAATGCCGACAGGCAACCTTTGGCGTTGAGTCTTTTTACAAACACACCAAAAAAGAACACTACAAAAATCGGGGGGGCAAGATATGATTGTACTCCCTGCAGGTAATTATATAAACCCCTGCCGCCTCGGATGACCGGAATCCATAATAAGCCAATTAAAATCATAATAGTCATGGCTACCCGTCCGGTCCATACAAGCTTGTGCTGGGATGCCTGAGGACGCAGCTTCGAGTAAAAGTCCATCGTGAAAAGTGTTGACGATGATGTAAAAACACCTGACAGAGAACTCATCAGAGCCGCCAATAAACCGGCTACCACGATTCCACGCACCCCGGTTGGCAGAACAGTCATAACTAACAGTGGAAAGGCTTTTTGAGCTTCGTCGTTAATTACTTGTCCGTCGGAAGCGATAATGGTCTGCTGAATCTCCGGAATCGCATTTGCATTTTGTGACGACGCCAAGGCGAAGCAAATCATACCGGGAATAATAAACAGAAAGACAGGAAGCAGCTTGAAGAAAGCGGCACAAATCGAACCCTTTCGAGCCACTTTCTCGTTCGGCGCCGTTAAGACACGCTGAACAATATACTGGTCCGTACACCAGTACCACAACCCGATAATCGGTGCGCAAAACAGCATTCCCAGCCAGGGATAATTATCATTGAAATACCAGGCCATACGACCCGATTCCATAACCGGAGCCCAGGTACCTTCGACATTTTCAGGCACCAATGGCTTCCAGAGATTGAACATATCTGAGCCGCAAACTGCCTTTAATTCTCCCCAGCCGCCCAACGCTTTAAGGCCGAAATAAGTTACTAAAAGGGAACCGATCACAAGAATAATCGCTTGTGCAGTTGCAGTATAGGACATCGCACGCATACCACCGAGAACAGTATAAAGACCTGTCAGCACGATAACAAGGATTGAACCTATCCAGAAACTATCCAGACCCAGGAATGTAACCGTAGGGAATAAAGCACTGAAAACTATACCGCCGGCAAAAATCCCGACAGCGATTTTCGTAAAGATATAGGCTATGAGCGATATCATAGACAATACCCAGCGGGCTGCCGGCGAAAACCTTCTCTCTAAAAATTCCGGCATCGTATAAACCAGTGATCGTGAGAAAAACGGTACCATGATCCAGGCCAGAACCAGCAGGCACCATGCATGTAACTCATAATGAGCCATAGCAACACCGTCGGTTGCTCCGGAACCGGCCAGACCTACTACGTGTTCCGAGCCAATGTTGGAGGTGAAAATCGATGCGCCAATTACGAACCAGCCGAGGTTGCGTCCGGCAAGAAAGTAATCATCAGTGGTGTCTTTACTTTTCAGGACGACCCACCAGACGATGCCAAGAAGTATGGCAAAGTATCCGGCAATCATTATCCAGTCCAGCGTAGTGAACGACCCTCCCATCTGTCCAAGAATCCCCAATGCTCCCATAATAGTCCCTTTCAAGTTAACTCTAATTTCTTTTGAAACAAAGTTTTACTTTTTACGTGCGTGAAATTCTACACCTTTGGATGTACTACTGCAATATTTTTTATAAAAATCCGGATTTTCTATATAAACAGGAAATTAGGAATATGAGAACTGATTTTGCTCGAAAGTTGAAAGGTACTTTTGATATTCTGATAGGGTTAAATAAGATAAAGTGTTTCAAAGAAATATAAAAGGCAAATGTTAAATTAGATGGACTTTATGTACAACGTAGGGGCAACCCCATGTGGTTGCCCTGATATGCTAATCCACGTAAGGAATATCCGAAACTGATATTTCAGTAATTGTGTTCCTAAGCATCATACGTAAAGTAGAAGCACGTGAATCCAGTTCGTAGGGCATGCATCGCACACCATTTGCCCATATCAAATCGTTTTGCGTATTCGCAGCCAGCCGACAATTCCGACTCCAATGCCGCACAAAAGAACAGCACCGGGTGCAGGGACAACATTGATGTTGTGCTTGGCCTGAAAGTACAATACGTTGCTGGCCTGATAGACAT
>JASFMF010000279.1:0-3960 GCA_050117705.1 Phycisphaerales bacterium | reverse complement strand
ACGCCCTCAGTATATCAATAGACAAGGTGCATTATATTGCGTTCATTCAACCTGTCAACCCTCTGGTAAAAATCTGACTGTTAATACCACATTTTCAAAATTGCTTATTCAGCTATCATGTCCTCACAAGAACAATATGATCGCGTAAAAACAATGGGAAGTGTTCCAGAAACAACCTCAAAACTGCTTTTCGTAGTCCCGATTCTGAGAATCGCGGGCTTCTCTTGGAATCCAGTAACTTTCCGACGAATTTTTCTTGAAACTGATATCCAGCATATCTTTGCCGAACATCCTCAATAACAGCGCTGTAGGCGTTAAAACCAGGCAGAATAAAATAATCAGAATCAATCTGCTCATAAATGAACCGATAATGGTCGATAGCTTCATCCATGCCTTATAGACTGGTCCCAGGGCAGCGGGCAGAGCCAGCCCAAAACCTGCAAATAACAAGGACAGAACAAAAAAGCACCAGTAATAGCTTCTACCTCGCCACAGAAACAATCCACCTAACAAAGCAAAGAAAATCGTCATTATCACGCCGAATTTTCGAAGTTCGCTCGTCTGGTTTTGCGTATTCTCCATCCTTTCAACAGTCATTATACTCTCCTTATAAAATCCCTTCCAATATCAAGGCTTTCTTTTACCAATCATTATAAAGAACCCTCCCTCCTTACTGCCCTTGAACATCAAGTTGGTTTGAACAATGAAATGATCGAACCAGTTTCCTATGGGATTTGGCTTAAACAACTTCTCCTCCCTCGAAAAGTTCCTGAAGGCCTTTGATTTCGGTATGCTGTTTACGAAGTCGAAACCTGTCCAGTCAAACCACTTCAGAACTTCTGCGATAGTATGTTTCGATTCGTGTGGATTCTTATATTGATCCATAAACCATGTAAGTTTCTTAAGGTCGCCGACATCTTTGCTTCTCAAACGCGGATCCAGGAATTTACAGCGTTCATTGAACGCGTTGAAAATGTGGCGGCGAACGTCGGTAATAATCCTGCCATATGTATTGTAAAGGCCAACAAGAATGTATCCCCCTTTCTTTACCAGTTTTGATATCGATTGAAATCCGGCAAAAGGATCGCTGGTATGGTGAAGAACACCGTTACAAATGACAATTGGAAAACTCTCTTCCTTAAATATCGGCCTAAACAGGTTCATCTGGTAAAAACCCACTCTTTCCAGACCATTCTTTTCCTTGAACTCCTGGCCTAATCTGAGCGAGTTAACACACATATCCGTCCCAAAAACCATTCTATGAGCAACACCTAAGAAATTAGTCAACTGCCCCGTCCCGCATCCGACTTCCAACACCCTCAGGTTAAAAGGAATTTGTTCGTTCAATAAGTTGGCAAAAAGCCCTTTTTTAGCTTTCTGAATCAGGTCCCCGACATCCTCAAAATCTTCGTAGTTTGGAAATGGCGTCTCCTCATAAAACGCTTTTTCCTTATCCGTGACATCCTCTTTTGAACTACCCCATTCGTTCGGCTGGAACATGAGAGGAATATTATCTGTGACTTCGTAACAATTATCGCAGTTCAAACATTTTACCTGCTGGTCAGCTATTTCCAGATCCCCGCTGCATGCCGGACATCTAAAAACACCAAGATTCTCAGTCATGTGTTGCAGCGTTATCATTTCAGATAGCCCTCTCGAATAATCTTCAGTCCAGCTCAAATTCATCAAGCCAATTCGTATCGTTTTCCATAAGTTCCTGCTCTTCTTTGTTTAAAAGGTAGCTACCAATCAACAGATAATCCATATTAGTTCTCATAAAACATTGGTAAGCATCTTCAGGAGTGCAGACAATAGGTTCACCTCGGACATTGAACGAGGTATTGATAATCACAGGGCATCCGCACTTTTCGGCAAACTTGGAGATAGTTTTATAGTAGAGCGGATTCGTTTTTTCGTTCACAGTCTGAATTCGAGCGGAATAGTCAACATGGGTAACTGCCGGGATGCCGGATCGTACGGCGCGCAACTTATCTAAGCCCAACAGCTGTTTTTCTTCCTCAGTCAACTGTCGCCGGATTTCGCTTTTCAAAGGGGCTACTAACAGCATATAAGGGCTTTCAACATCGATTTCAAAATACTCGGAGGCTCTTTCCACCAATACGGAGGGTGCAAAGGGGCGGAAGCTTTCGCGGAATTTTATTTTAAGATTCATTATCTCCTGCATCTTCGACGATCGGGCATCTCCAATGATCGAACGCGAACCCAGCGCGCGGGGTCCGAACTCCATCTTTCCCTGAAAAAAACCCACTACTTTTTGACCCAAGATCAAATCAGCAATTGTCTTTGGAATTGACTCTTTGCTTAATTTAGTATATGAAACGTTATGACTCCGAAGATAGTCCAGAATATCACTATCTTCAAATTCAGGACCAAGATACGATCCACACTGCATGTCATTTAGCGCATCCGGCTCCCTCTTATTGCCGAGGTGCTGGTGCCAGACAAGCAGTGCAGCACCCAAAGCACCGCCGGCATCCCCTGCGGCCGGCTGGATCCACAACTTCTCAAATGGACCCTCCCGCAGAATCCTCCCGTTGCCGACACAATTCAAAGCCACACCACCGGCAAGACATAAATTCTTGTGGCCGGTAACGGTATGGACCTTTCGACATATCCTGAACATTACTTCCTCGGTCACTTCCTGAACAGAACGAGCCATATCCATATCCTGCTGAGTCAGTGGAGATTCAGGTTTACGCGGGGACTTACCAAATAGTCGGTCGAACTCCTTGTTAGTCATAGTCAGACCGGCACAATAATTGAAGTATTTCATGTTGAGCTTAAATGAGCCGTCCTCTTTCAAGTCAATAAGCTCATTTAGTATCAGATCCTTGTATTTCGGTTCACCATATGGCGCCAATCCCATCACTTTGTATTCACCGGAATTTACCTTGAATCCGGTATGGTATGTGAATGCTGAGTAAAGAAGCCCGATAGAATGCGGAAAGTGTATTTCAGCTAGAATCTCAATATTATTATCTTCACCCACCCCATAACTGGTCGTCGTCCACTCACCCACGCCATCTATGGTGACGAAGGCAGCTTTCTTGAACGGCGATGGAAAAAATGCCGAAGCAGCGTGAGATTCATGATGCTCGGGAAATACGATGGGCCCATCAAAACCAACTTTTTGTGAAATGAGTTCCTTGATCCAGAGTTTTTGCTTTATCCACAAAGGCATGGCCTTCATAAATGACCTTATACCATGAGGAGCAAAAGCCAAATATGTTTCTAATATTCGTTCAAATTTAACAAATGGTTTATCATAAAAAGCTACATAATCCAAATCTCCGGTCTTCAAATGAGCATCTGTCAGACAGAAATTGATGGCATTATCTGGAAAGGAGAAATCATGTTTTTTTCGGGTAAATCTTTCCTCTTGAGCAGCATTTACAATTCCGCCATTTCGCACTAAGCAGGCTGCACTATCATGATAAAATGCTGATATACCTAAAATATTCATAGATGATTTTCCTACAATAAGAAAGTATTCTTATTAAATCTGATGTTTACTTCCATCTAATATTGTACGCAACTCTCTTAGCATGTCAACTCAAACCATAAATTAATTCAGTTCGCTTACTTTGAATCACCTCACTCATCAAGACAAACACATCTACCCTAAGACTTCTCTGAATGAACTCTAATAATATCCTCCTTTACTCTAAAGACCCAACCAGGACAAACTTTAAGTATGAACTTCTTAAGAGCTTCGATTGTAGGATAGTCATTTTTACCAACGAAACAGCAGGCATCATCAATAAGCAAGATATGCTTGGCTGCACAGGGATGATTGAATATGCATTGAATCTCTTGCATTATAGGAGTTTCCAAATCCCCCTTGGCTGTAGAACCGCCGGAGTAGTGAGCATCAAGCCAGAAAAGACAGGGTTTGTCGATTTTTTGCATAACTTGCGGTAAAATCTCTCCGCTTTGACC
>JASFMF010000278.1:0-3968 GCA_050117705.1 Phycisphaerales bacterium | reverse complement strand
CTTGTGTTAGCATCTGCAGACTATGAGACACAAACTATGGATTACATTGGCCACATATCTAGCATCTTGTATAGACAAAGAACTTTACAAGGCAATTGATTATCTCAAGGAGCAAGTAAAGGTTCTTAAGGAGCTACAGGAAAATGAAAGACGTATCCTCCTGAATAACCACCAGAGAATAAGACTGGCAGCAAAGGCCAAACACTTGACACGAAAACTACTGGACGAGACAACCGTCCTGTTCACTCCTGAGACCATTCTGGGCTGGTATCGAAAACTTATTGCTCGTAAATATGATGGCAGCAAAAATCGCGAATATCCCGGTAGGCCAAATATTAATAGAGAAATTGTCAAGTGGACTCTCAAAATCAGAAAAGACAATCCGAGATGGGGTAGTCAAAGAATATGTGATATTCTAAATTCACTTGGATTTGAAGTTTGCAGAACTACAGTCAGAAATATTCTTATAAAATATGGCTATGATCCTGAGCCTGATGCCAAACCAACATGGATACAGTTCATTAAAAGCCATTGGAATGTTATGGCAGCATGCGATTTCTTTTCTGTCGAATTGTTAGTTAAAGGTAGACTTATAAGATGCATGGTTTTTTTTGCAATGGAATTAGCAACTCGTAAAGTTAGAATTCTTGGTAATAAGTCTGATCCAAACGGTAAATGGATGGAACAGATTGCCCGAAATATTACTGATTGCGAAGATGATTTTCTCAAGAGCAAAAAGTATCTAATCCATGACAGAGATCCGCTATATACAAGTAAATTTGCTGCAATCCTAAAATCAGAAGGGATTGAAAGTATTAAGCTCCCACCGAAGAGTCCAAATCTAAATGCTTATGCAGAACGATTTGTCAGAACAGTCAAAGAAGAATGCTTAAATCATCTGATTTTGTCATCCGAGAAACAACTTCAATACGTTCTTTCTGAATACCTTGAGTATTATCACACTGGCCGGATTCATCAAGGTGTTTGCAGAATCATTGAGCCAAAATACGCGAGTAACACGGGTGAGATCTTTTGCATTGAACGACTTGGTGGGTTACTCAAATCCTATCATCGCAAAGCTGCATAATAACGAGGATTATCAAAAAGTAGCAATGCGGTACCATTATGCGCATAATTAGAAAAAAAGGATTAGGAAAGTTGATATTAATACGATTAGTGGTGATTAATCAGCAAATTGTTGACGAAATTAAGGGGTAAGTTTTGAAGATAAACCATGAAACTATTGAGAGTTAACATATAGATGAATTTTTGCCTAATACGCCTTTCAATCCAGACGTGATAATCGATATTAGGTTCCTGAAATTACTTACTTTAACTGTGGATGATTAAATGTACCCTACGACATTTTTGCTACAGTCCCGGCAGCGCATAAAAAAGGACAGGCATAATTGCCTGTCCCTACGTGACTTAAGAATAGCGGGGGCAGGATTCGAACCTGCGACCTCCGGGTTATGGGCCCGACGAGCTACCAGACTGCTCTACCCCGCGATCATTAATATATTTATACCGAAAATATTTTTTTATTCAACAATAAAAATAAACTACAATGTCTTCCTAATCTTTTCAGCAACTAACTCAATTTTCCCCTGCTCGTATTGATAAGAAGGCCAGCTCTTCAATAAGCCGTCATCAGTATTACGAGGGATTATATGAAAGTGCAAATGTTTAATAAGCTGGCCAGCCGCCCTGCCATTATTGCACAATATGTTATAGCCATCAGAATTCATCGCCATCATTACAGCGCCAGCGATTTTACACATTTGCGAGCCGACCTTCCCTAAAAGCTCAGGGATACAATCATGTAACTTTTCAAAGTGCTGCTTTGGAATCACAAGTGTATGGCCATCGCTAATAGGGCCGATATCTAAAAAAGCAAGAACATCCTCATCTTCATAAATCTTCGCAACTGGTATCTGACCAGCCACCATTTTACAAAAGAGACAATCATCCTCATTCATTAAAAACTATCCTAGAAAATAAGAATTACTGTTTTTAGTCAGTTTGTTCTTCAGAGCTCTGATCTTCAGAAACATCTCCCTTAGTTTCAACAGATTTTTCTACCTCCTCAACAGTTTCCTGGATTTGAGCATTTTCTTCTACTTCTGCAGTTTCTTTTGCTTTTTTACGTGAGTGTTTTTTTGTCTTAACCTTTTTTGTCAAACTCTCATCAGCGCCGATAAGCTGTAGTAATACAAGCTGGCCGTTATCACCCAATCTCCTCATCGACAACCGAATGATCCTTATATAACCTCCAGGCCTATCAAGGTATCGCGGACCAAGTTCACTGAACAATTTTCCAACTATTGTGCCAGTTTTAGCTGCTCGACCATCCTTATAATCTACAATATCGCGATTTCCAAGCATAGCAATAGCCCGCCGTCTGGCCGGCAATGTACCTTTCTTGGCTAACGTAATTAGCTTTTCAGCAAAAGGTTTTACCTCTTTAGCCTTCTCCATTGTTGTCGAAATAGTCTCATGCTGAAAGAGCGAAGAAACTAAATTTCGTCGCATAGCCAAACGATGCTCCTTTGTTCGACTTAACCGACGTCCTGCTACTCTATGACGCATATATTCAAATTCCTCTTAATCCGGCATTACTGCCCACAAACATTATTAATCTAAAACATTAAAAACTAATTCTCAACATCAGTCATCCCTAAAGATAAACCAATATCAGCGAGTTTTCTCTTGATTTCCCGCAGAGAAGTTTTGCCGAAACTGCGAATTTTCAACAAATCAGCCTCGGTCATTTTCACTAACTGGCCAACCGTCTCAGTTCTTGCTGATTCAAGACAATTGCTCGCTCTTACGGACAGCTCTAATTCCTGAACCGGCATATTGAGTTTTTGAGCCAACTCCTCATCCACTGCTTGTTCCTGAACCTCTGTCTCAATAATCTCAGATGCAGCAACGGTCTGTTCCCCAAGCTCGAAATATTGCACAAAAGGATTGACATGTTTACGTAAAATTTTAGCGGCCTCCACAAGTGCCATCTCAGGTGTGATTGTTCCGTTGGTCCAAATCTCCAAAATCAACCTGTCATAGTTTGTTCGTTGCCCCACACGAGTATCTTCGGTCATATAGCGCACTCTTGTAACAGGTGAATATACGGCATCGAGAACTACCCTTCCTATTTCCTGGTCGAACCTGTCCGTGGCCGCGATGCGTTCAGAAGCAGGCACATAACCACGACCGTTTTCAACCACCATTTCCATTTCAAAACCTACGTCTTTTGTTATAGTAGCCAGCACTTGCTCTTTATCCACCACCTCAATGGCCGGGTCTGCAACTATATTCTCAGCCGTTATAACCCCGGCTTTATTCGCCGAAACAGTCATCACCTTCGGTCCCTCCCCCTGAAGCCGAATAATAAGGCTCTTGACATTCAAAACAATATCGGTAACATCCTCCATTACCCCGTTTATTGAGCTGAATTCATGGTTGACGCCTGCTATTTTGATGGATGTTACGGCACTACCTTCTAAAGAGGAAAGCAATATACGCCTAAGGCTGTTCCCGATAGTAGTACCGAAACCTCTTTCGAAAGGTTCAATCAAGAATCGGCCATACTTTTCGCCCGATATCATCGTGTCTCGTTCAACACGAGTCGGCAATTCCAAACCACGCCATGTAACTCGCATATATATCTCCTATATAAGCTTTGAGTTTGCCTGCCAGAAGCATCCGC
Source organism: Phycisphaerales bacterium (assembly GCA_050117705.1). Lineage (GTDB taxonomy): Bacteria > Planctomycetota > Phycisphaerae > Sedimentisphaerales > Anaerobacaceae > NIOZ-UU13. The sequence continues at coordinate 259 of JASFMF010000278.1, read as the reverse complement.
AATACACGGACTGAACTTTATTTTAACTTAACGGGATTTCCTCAAAACTACACTTTTAAAAATTACAATTATTTTATCTCGAGCAGAACTCTACAACCAATTGCTCTTCAATTGGAATCTGGACATCATCCCGAGTCGGCAGTGCAACAATAGTAGCTTCAGGTTTTTCCCGGCCTAATTGCAACCAGCTTTGAGTCGTAAAATTCGGGTTGCTTTCCAACTGCTCTTTTACTTTCTTTACGCTTTTGTTGGAACCTTT
>JASFMF010000277.1:0-3981 GCA_050117705.1 Phycisphaerales bacterium | reverse complement strand
ATTGACATTTTTCCCTACGGTGGCATCGCCGATGTAGCTGTGGTGTCGTGCTCGAACGCCGTCTGCCAGAGTCGAATTTTTTACTTCGGTATAAACACCTAACACAACGTCATTTTCCAAAACGGTGCCATGCCTCAAAAATGCAAACGGCCCAATCCTGCAGCCCTGACCGATTTTGACCTCCCCGTGAATATACGTAAACGGCTCAATCACAGTATCCTGTCCGATTTTTGCCCTCGCATCGATCCACGTGTTAGCGGGGTCCACTATTGTCACGCCGTCATCCATTAACTTCCGCTGAATCCGCCGCTGCATAATCTTACTTGCTTCGCTAAGCTGTGCTCTGCTGTTGACGCCCTTCGCCTCTTCCGGCCGAACCGCCGTGACGGCTATAACCTTATGACCTGTGGCGATGATACCGGAGAGTGCATCTGTTAAATAATATTCTTTTTTGACGTTGTCGGGCTCGACCTTCTCCAGCGCTTCGAAAAGAATTTTATTATTAAATAAATAATAGCTCGGATTGACCTCTTTGATAGTTAACTGAGCTTCCGTACAGTCACTGTCTTCGACGATACCCTGCATATTACCGTATTTATCCCGGATAATACGCCCGTAGCCGGCCGGATCTTCCAGTTTCGCGGTCGCTAATGTTGCCGCCGATTGTTCTCCTTCGTGCTTTTCAATAAGCGTCTTCAGCGTCTGCGCTCTGATTAAAGGCCCGTCGCCGCAAAGCACCAGTGTCTGGCCATCGAAATCCTGTAAATGTTCCTTACAGCACAGGACCGCATGAGCAGTCCCTAATTGCTCTGCCTGTTTTACCCAGACAATATCGCCAGTCCCGTTGAATTGCTCCTCCACCTGCTCGGCTGAAAAACCTACCACGACATATATCTTTGCAACGTCCACTTCCCGGCAGGCATCCAGCACATACGCTAACATCGGCCTGCCGCATACCTCATGCAGGACCTTTGCCATCTTGGTGTTCATTCTCTTGCTAACACCAGCCGCTAAGATTATCGCTACTCTTTCAGCCATTCCTCAATTTTGCATTTTAACTTTTAAATTTCTTTTGTTGTTTGATGCTTTTAGAAAGTTATCGCATAGCGATTCCTTAATTTTGCATTTTACATTTTAACTTTTAATTTTAAAAAACTACCCGACCAGGACTCGAACCTGGAATATGGGCACCAAAAGCCCATGTGTTACCAATTACACCATCGGGTAACGCAAAACTTAAAATGCCATCCCGAAGGAATTTTATCTTTTATCTTCCAAGTTGTCACGGAGACCCCCGCGATTATCTGCGAAAGCAGATGTGGGGGCCCGATTTGGCCCTGTCGGAGGCTTGAGTCAGCCACGCCGTGATACTGCCGACCCCTGTAGATATTGATTAATTATTATTTTCGATTTATTAATTAGCTCTTTGTTGTTTTTTCAATAATCAATATTAAATAATAAATAACCAATCCCAAAGCTACCCCGTGCGACAGAGCTATTTTTCAAAGAGAAGAATATACTTGCTTTTGAAAGATAAAGCAATATTTTTCTCGATAAAAATAGAATTTTCTTGCCGAAACAAGGAAATTCCTGCTCCTACTATATGTCCGACTGGTTAAATCTGCTGCAGTAATTTGTTAAATATTTTTTCTATTCTTTTATTTGTTCGAATATCTGCATGTAGAAATATTGTCCAACTTCCACAACTGTTTTAGGTATCAGGTTTATTGCTTTCCTTAAATCTTCCGGCGAATATCTTATATCCGGAGGAGGGCCAAACGGAGTCTCTTGTTTTTGTATCTCCACAATTGCCAATCTGCCACCTGCCTTGAGCAGGCGTTTTGTCTCTTTTTCGAAACCTTCGATTTGCTCCTTCGAAAATCCATGAAACACTGTGGAAAGATACATCAAATCTACGGTTCCCCCCTCTATTTGCGTTTCCTTGGTAATGTCTCCTTCAAACGCTTCTATGTTTGTGCCTTTTGTCTCTTGCCTGAGTATCTTTATTGCCTCACCGTCGGGATCCAGCGCATAGACTTTCCCTGAACCATTTACTAATTTTGAAAATTCCTTCGCCATATAACCGTTCCCGCAACCGGCATCGAGAATTGTTTGCCCCGGACATACATTTAATTCTTGCAGGATTATCTCTTTATTAAGCAGGCTTTCCGACGACTTCCCCCTGTGGTGGTGTTTTTCCTTTATGGGCTTTTCATATTCTACTATATCTGAGTAATTTTCTTCATTCATTTCTTTCGCCTAACTATGTATCAGTGTAACATCCCGGACTTCTTATCGTTTTGACCTAAACCGGCCGCTGTCGTACCTTCATAAAATACGGATAAATTTTAAACTATCAAACAAAAAAAACTCCCGCAAATGAAAAATAGCACGGCATTTCATACAATGCACATAGGTGAAATTAAAACTCTAAATTCGCAATTCTGTTCGGTCATTCCTGCTGGGTTGGGTCTTTAGCTTTTGAGTCGTTTGCGGCGGCCGCGATATGATTTTTTTGCTCCGGAGGCGCGTTTGCTTCTTGGCAGTTTTTTGCGTTGCGAGGGTTTGGAGCTTTTGGCAGTCTTCGGCTTGGGCGGCAGGGACTTGATGTATGAGAAGCCCTTGCACTTCTGCGCTGTGAGTTTCCGTCCTATGAACTTGCCGACCTTGCGCAGGTACTTTTCCTCTTCGCTCGAAACGAACGTGATTGCGTCGCCGGTGGCCGCCGCTCGGCCTGTCCGGCCTATCCGATGGACATAATCCTCGGCATGAGTGGGCACGTCATAATTGATGACGTGTGATATCCCCTCCACGTCGATGCCGCGGGCGGCGATATCGGTCGCGACCATGACCTGATACTTGCCGCTGCGAAAACCGTCGAGGGCCTGCTGCCGCTGGTTCTGGGTACGGCCCGAATGTATCGAGACCGCGACGACGCCGGCGCGTTTGAGCCGTCGGTTGATCTTATCTGCCCCGTATTTAGTCCGCGAGAACACCAGCACGCTGAACATCCGCCAGTCCTCGATCATGTGCAGCAGGAGATCCATCTTCAGGACCTTCTCGACCGCGTAGATATGCTGCGTAATTGTGTCGATCGGGTTTCGGGGCCGTCCTATCTGTATCACCTTCGGCGATTTCAGCATGTCGGCCGCCAGGGTCTTAACCTCCGGTGATATCGTCGCCGAAAACAGCAGCGTCTGGCGTTTCTTCGGAAGCCCGCCCACGATCCGCCGCACGTCGTTGACGAAGCCCATATCGAGCATCCGGTCGGCCTCGTCCAGCACGAGCACCTCGACGTCGCTCAGTTTGATCGTCTTGCGTTCGATATGGTCAATCAGCCGTCCGGGCGTGGCGACCACGATATCGACGCCACGGCGCAGCGTTCCGATCTGGTTGTTTATGCTGACGCCGCCGTAAACCGCCAGGGCCTTCAGGTCCGTGAACCGCCCGTAGCCGAGTATCGATCTTTCGACCTGCACGGCCAGTTCTCGCGTGGGAGTGAGGATCAATGACCTGACGACCCGCTTCCCCCCGCCACGCTCGTGGCTGAGACGATCCAGTATCGGCAGCACAAACGCTGCTGTCTTGCCTGTGCCCGTCTGGGCGCAGCCGATGATATCGCTGCCCCCAATTGCAGCCGGTATCGCCTGCGACTGTATTTCCGTCGGGGCTGTGTAGCCTGTCGCCAGTATCCCCTGAACCAGCGGGTCTGAAAGACCAAATGTATTAAATGGCATTGAACAATCCTAAAAAGAGAAGCTCGTAAAAATGCAAACATGCAGATCGATCGAAAAATGCAATGTACTGAGATATCGACACTCCGTCAACACATTTATAAATTTTCTTCACATCAAACCCTTCCAATACCCCGATCCACAAAAGATATTCGTAATCCCCCCGCGTCACAGCAGCAGCACGCCACCATTCCGATGGGTTTGAAAATCAGGGTATAACCGCTAAACTAAGTTTATATTGGAGAAG
>JASFMF010000276.1:0-3998 GCA_050117705.1 Phycisphaerales bacterium | reverse complement strand
TTGCGGGCCCGCCGTGGCTTCTTTAGCAATCACAGATATGCTTTCCTGCCTGATTAGACATCTTAAAAACGCAGGAGAATGGCCAAAAGGAAAAAGAGTAAGGGTAGATTATGTGCTGAATGACACCTCTGGTGTTTGTCTCGGCACAGGAAAGCGCATGTTGACCGACTACTTTAAAGCTAATAGTAGACGTAATAGAAGGGTATCGTGTGGTCAGGTAATTAGTATTCAAAAAGGCTTTCCAGATAATTTGAAACAGCTTCAGCGAGTAAGGTTTAATCTGGGTAAATATGATATAGCAATATTTTCTTATGTTGCGTCAACTATCAGTGAAGAGAGGGGATTCGAGAACCTTGTTCTCGGATTATTCAGTATCGAAAAGCTCTGTAATTACAGCGGAAGAATTTTAATTCTAAAAGACAGGTTTAGTGTGAAATTCGTACAGCGACTTAGCAGGGCGATTGGAGTATCGAGTAATTTTGAGCAGTCCATTCAGCAGATTTATCCTAAGCGAAACATGAGTGAAACTTTTCCTTATTGGTATTACTCTCATTTATATATTCCAACTAAGAAAATGATGATAAGGCAAAATGATGTTGCGTAATTTTTACCAGACTACGCAGTTACATTTTTGCGGCTCGCAGCGGTCTTTTAAGTTTTCCCAGACTTTGGCGGTTTCTCTGCAAAGGCTGATGGAAACGTCGCTGTCGAAGCTTCGGATTGAATCGATGAGGAGGTTATAGAATTCGACACGTTTTTTTGGCGAGTAGCGCAGCTTGCCGTCCGAGGCCCCTTTGACAAATTGATAATTACAGAGCTTTCGAGCGCGGTTGCCATAGGCATAAATGGCAAGGCGGGAGTGACCTGGCAGAAGCCTTAACATGCCGAGCGTTATGTTTTCTGGCCTGATAGCTGTTAGCGTTTTTCGGATTAAGTTTGCGTATTCTTCCCGCCAGTTCGGGTAGAGTATGCCCGGGTCGATGCGAATACGGATTCGGTAGCCGTGCTGCTGGCATTTTTTGGCCGCCTCTATACGCTCATCGAGGTTGGCCGTGCCTAACTCGTATTGACGGATTATCTTCTGTGGGTTAAGGCTCCATGATACGACCGTGTGGCTGTTAGGCTCAATGGCTAAGAGGTTATCGATATTGCTGCTTTTAGTTAGCAGCATTAGGAAGCCGTTTGAAAATCCGGCGAAGAACGGGACAAGCATTTTCGTCAGGCCCGTAATGTGGTCGAGTGCGAGGCTGTCGAGCATCTCGCCCATATTAAAGCTGGCCTTGCCGTTAGAGCCGGCTAAGGCCTTTCGTATCTGCTTAAACATTGTGTCATAGTTGACGTTGATTTTTATGAATGGGGAATGTTTGCGATAGACAAACGCAAGGTAGCAATATGTGCAGTAATATGGACAGCCGTTCGAGGAGGGAACAAGCTTGTAATAAGGACAGCATTGGACGTTCGGGCCGAGCCCACCGTCGAAATCTCCTACGAAGGATGAGGTTCCCCCTATCATCATGATCCTCTTTCCCGCCAGCAGGGCATGAGCCGGCAGCATATATGGAAGGGGCGGATTTTTCTGTTGCTTTACTATCTGGACATGAGCCGATGGGAATCGCTCTACGATTCGCTTTGCCTCGGGGTCATCGGCTACGTTTTTCCAAAGGAATATTATTCTTGGCTTAAATTTTTTCGCCGAGTCCATGGCTAAGCCTTTTACCTGGTTCCAAAGTTAAAAATTCCGCTTTGCAACATTATAACAGAAATTTTAAGTATGTCCACAATTAAGGAGAGTAACGATGAAAAAAGCAGGAAAGTGTAACCGAGTAAAAGTGCAGAAAAGTGTGGTATTTTTGGGTTGTGTGTTTATATGTTTTCTACCGGCTGGCTGCGGTAATCTGCGTTTTGCGCCGGGTGAAGCGCAAAAAAAGAATGCCTGGCTGCATAACCGCACCGCAACGATGGCCGCACAAACCGCCGAGACCGAGGCGGCTTCGCAAAAGCTTCAGGCCCTGACCCGGCTGAGCGAAATGCAAAGCAGGGCGTTCAGCAGCTATTACGGTCTGCCTGATGAATTTCCACCAGCCGAGACCGCTGAAGATGTCCTTGCTGAGTCAAGCTATGCACTTGCACGTACGGCATTAAGTGAATCTACCGAAAGGCCGGATGGCTGGGAAGTTGCTGATTCTGCATTGGAATTAGGTATTGGTATTTGTGCCTTACTCGGTGGAGTTTACGGTACAAGAGCTGTCGGATTCTTAAAACAGGCCAGGACAAAATCGAAGGCCTTGAAGGAGATTATCACAGGCAACGAGCTTTTCAAAAAGAACAATGCCTCTTCCGCTTCTGCTTTCAAACAGGCCCATCAGAACCAATCCACCCAGACTCGCCAAATTGTTACTGAAATGAAAGCCAATTCCTAAAGGAGACCGTTGCTTGGCCGCAATGTCCGACATCGAAAAGCGGATAGACAAACTCTCTTGTGCAGAGCTAAGCCAAAGGAATCTTTTATAAATTCACTATGACTTAACGCAAGTTTGTTCGGGCGGCATTCGGCCAGGCCAATGGAAACGTCTGGCTGCGGGGATGAGCAGAAACGTGCCCGTCCAGAAAAGCGCAATGTCCTTTTCCGCCAAGTCTGTCACCGGAAGGTGCATGATGGAAGCCGGCTATAACGTCATAGAATGTCCCTACTCCATCCGGGCCGGGCATAACGAGCGCCGGATTGCCGCCGACACTGCTTAACCATTCATTTGCCATAGCTTCATCGCCCGGTAGCATAAACGTATCATTGAGCCCGGAGGCGTTATATGCCGTATCGACCAGAGCGCTTTCTTCGGTGAAAGAGTAAGTTTCAGCCGGTCGTTTTACCTGTGTGAGTTTCTCCGCCCGGATTCCTTTAAGGCCGCTGCCCCTGGGCGTATTGAGCGGCCCGAGATAAGCGTTCATAGTATAGTTATACCAAGGCTTGTAGTTGCTGATAGTATCACCGTAGGATTGATAGTATGGGTCTTCGGAGCCCCTGATGGTCATGCGCTTGTAAGTCGGACAGATAAAAGCCCTCGCATCTTTCATATAAGGATACAGTGTGCCACCGTATTGCGGGTTACTCTGAAGGTACAAATCGCCGTTACACCAGCGAAGGTGAAGATGATTTCCTCCGACCCCTGATTCTATAGGATAAGCCTCACTTTGTGAGAAATAGCACAGGTCCGGGTCACAAAACTTATCATCGTTCTCTCCGGTGTACATTTGCACGGCGAGTGTATAGCCTTTTAAATTTCCCTTGCATGCTGTGCCCTGTCCAAGTTCTCTGGCTTTGTTAAGGGCGGGCATCAGGATGGCCATTAAAAGTGCGATAACAGCAATAACTACCAACAGTTCTATGAGTGTAAAACCTTTTTTAGTTGACATTACAACAGCTCCCAAAAAAACACGTACCTTCTTCCTGTTAACGGTTAATTTCGTTTAATATAAACTGTTGATAGTCCCTGCATATCATGAACGCAACGTCAACATCCGGCTGAATTTGAACTCTCATACCGGTTCAGCACAGTCAGGCTACACGTTCAGACAAAAAAATCCTACCATATTTATTCCGATAATGCAAGAAATAAAATTAAAAATATCCCGATAGTGCTTTCCTTGAGAAGAAATAGGCTTCCGGCCTGAAAAAACCGCGAACGGTTTTTGATATGAATTTCTTAATTTTATCTTTGCGGCTGAAGTGCTCGACCTGTGTTTTCTTAAAAACATCTGCTGTGAGATTCAACCTGTCAAGGGATTCAGTTGAGTTAATCCGTGGAATTTTGCAGAACGCCCCCCGGCTTTTAGTTGAAGGCGCGAGAGAAGCAATTTGAGCGAATTAATTGACCCGGCCGGTCATTTTAAGGCTTTTTCAGGAAACGGCCACCGTCTCGAGAATTACCTTCTCGAAATATGCACAGCGTTCGCCCTGTTGCACCAAACATTCATCTCTGAACAGGCAGCCGCCGTAGTAA
>JASFMF010000275.1:0-4012 GCA_050117705.1 Phycisphaerales bacterium | reverse complement strand
AGAAGAATAATGAAAAATAAAGATAGCTTATTGATTTATTTGTTGATTGTTGTTGCAATTGCACCTGCGATTATGGGAGAAGAACCTGTGTATAAGAGTTTTCCTGTGCCTATCCGGATAGATTTTGACAATTGTGTTGAATCCTCAGTCTATATTAAATGTAAATCCAAAAACTATGAAACTACGTTTCCACAGTTTCTGTCTAAGGAGTCTAGTACAAGAGAAAGTGCATTCCAACAATTGGCGTTTGCTTTTCGTCAGAAGAACCTGTCCACCTGTCAGCAACTTGCGTTTCGCGAACCTTCTTTGAGTGCGGAAAAGATTCGTAAGCACAATGAGCACGTTGAAAAAGTAATGAATAGGTCCAGTAAGTTTTTTGATTCTACTCTTCTCGGAGAGAATTTTGAAAAGTTACACGTCACTAATCAATTTTACATTGGTAACGGCGGTCTTTTTATTTGTGGCATGGATTCTCCATCATCTATTAGCCCTCAACCCTTTCGAGTATCTTATGAGTTCGAAACCAACCAAGAACAAAGATTCTTGTGGAAACCTATTAGCGGACGGCCCAGTGAACTTACGATCTTGCTTAGAGAATCAGTCGAGCGAAGGATCAAGTCACCAGAAAGATTTCAGCCCAAAGAAAATGTGAAGCTGGGTTATGAAATTGCCATCCCCGGTACAACCAAAGGCCATACAGCATATATCCAATTTAATGGTAAAGTCTATAACTTCAATGTTTTTGAAGACCAGGCTCCCTCTAACGAGAAGATATTAAGTTTTTACCAGAAGGCATATCATACTTTAAGGGATAAATCCCCGAAAGATTTCGCTCAGTTTTATACTGACAAGAGTCGCCAAAAGTATCTGGATTGGCTTACAACGCGTGACCAAAGATATCTCGATTGGTATCACAAAGATGTATTAACAGGTGGACGCAAGGTTCGCTTCATATTGGATGCGGCCCCCTTTTACTTTATTTTCTACCAAAGAAATAATGGTGATATTAAATTCGAAGATGTTGTGCGTGATCCGAAAGATGGCAAATTAAAACTGACAAATTTCTATTATAATGACTACGTTCACCACTATATTAAGAGTAAAGAACTTTTCACTAATCCTATACTAAAACCTCTAATCAAAGATGCAATGGATTGATCATTGTGATGAAGCGATTTAAATGAGTAGTTATGGCCAAATAGTTGTACTGGTGATAGTGCTAAACACAGAAATATTATGAATTAAACCTTAGTAATAAAAAGATTATTTAGAGAAACTGTCAAATAACTGAATAATGTAAACAAGACAAAATGGAAGAGGAGATGATTATGTTAAGTAAAAGTAGAAGCAATTCTTTTTCACACAGTTGGGTTTGGGTTCTCACGGCATGCCCTTTAATTTTGATGTTGCTATTATCTCAGGGCTGTTCGTCAGACATGGGAAGTGTGAGTATGATTGAAAGCCCTGTGAATGAACAAACAGAAACTATTCTTATGCCGAAGCTTGTAGTTGAGAAGGCCTCGTATGACTTCGGCGACATAAAACCCGGCAGTACAAATACCGCAGTTTTTAACTTTGCCAATACCGGCGACGGCCCCTTGATGGTTACCGATATTAAAAGATGCTGTGGAGCTGTAGCTAAAGTTGACAAGGAAGAACTGGCGCCGGGTGAAAGCGGTGTTCTGACGGCCAAATATCGTGTCGGTAAAAGAACGGGCGCTTTCAGGAAAAAGATAAATCTTGTTACGAATGACCCCGGCAGCCAGCAGACGGAATTAATCATTACAGGCAATGTGATTCAGACACTGAAGTGGACGCCTACCCGTTTTGAAATATCACCCTACAAGAATAAGGTTGAATGTCCTGAAATTAAAATCACGAGCCTTAATGATACTCCATTCACAATCAAGGGATTCAACGCCACGGGCCAGTGCTTTACCGCTGATTTCGACCCGACATATGAGGCTACTGAGTTTACCATCAAGCCCAGGGTGGATGCGGCAAAGCTGGAAGCAGTCTCGGTGCTTAAAATGAGAGGCAATATTAAAATTAAACTTGGCCATGAAGATTATGATTCTATTGACTTAAACTTTAAAGTGATTCCCTCTTTGCAGGCCATTCCTGCTCAAATCCTTGCTTTTAATGCAAAGGTGAATAAGCCGATTCTTAAATCTTTTCGGTTGTTGGACGATAAAGCCGCTCCCAATGAAAGTATTTCTGAGCGAATTGAGTCGGTAACATCCAGGAACGGCGTAAAGGTTGATGTTCTGAGATTCACGGATGCTCAGGATGGCTGCAAGTTCGATTTGAAGATTTCTCCTTCTAATAATGATGAGAAGCCGAAGTCTGTCTATAGTGACGAGCTTGTCATTAGAATGGGAGACGGTCGGGAATTGAATGTGCCGGTGCGTATATTTTACGAATCCGGTATAGTCTCGAGCAAAGCTGATTAAAACTCGGATTTTTAATATATATATTTGCGGATTAAATTATGAGATAGGGCCGGAGATGAACCCGTCAGAAATAAAAAAACGAACTGCTATTTCAATTGATTTTAAGATTGTGAAGCGAATATTGGGCATATTAATGAGTTTTTATCAAAACAGAATTTATATTTGTCCGGTTTCTTTTTCATGGAGATGATCTCATGTATAGAAAAATGTTCTTTTTAATTTTAACTCTGGTGCTTGCATTAATTCTGGCAAATGTAGCCGAGGCTACTGACCCTGATCTTGTCGGCTGGTGGGAATTCGACGAAGGTACTGGAAGTATAGCCTATGACTCTGCCGGTAGTAATGACGGGACAATTTCCGAAGCGACCTGGACAACCGGTAAGTTCGGAGGTGCTCTGGATTTCGATGGAAGCGGCGATGATTACGTTGATTGCGGAAATGATAGTAGTTTGAGTATTACGGATAATCTAACGATTTGTGCCTGGGTTAAACAAGCCGCCAATGATATAGGCTATGTCATATCGAAAAACCCCTCCAATGATTCCTATAGAGAGTATGGAATAAGGTGCCACGGTTCTCAGAATATGTTGTACTTTTACTACAGGTCAACAGCAAATAATAAAGATTCTGAATATTGGACTTCGATCAGCATAGATGATAATCAGTGGCATCATCTTGCAATAACAGTAGGTTATCCTGATTCTGAACTATATGTTGATGGTGTATCAAAAGGAGTTAAAACATTAGATGGAACTCTGGTTGCTGGTACCGCAAATCTTCAAATCGGCAGAAAAAACTATTATAGCTATTATACCCAAGATCCAGACGATTATTTTGATGGCCCGATCGATGATGTCAGGGTCTATAACAAAGAATTATCTTCGCAGGAGGTTCAGGATGTCTATAACCCTAACCAGGTACCAGTTATCACATCAGTTACTGCCGGCCCGTCCACAATTTCAGATACCGAGACTTCACAGCTACAGGTAAACGCTAACGACCCGGACAGTGGACCAAGTGCATTGACATATAGCTGGACAGTACAATCCGGTGAAGGTACACTCAATAACTACAATATCGCCAATCCGGTATACACACCACCGGATGTGAGTACTAACCAAACCTTTACACTGACGGTTGATGTTTCTGATGGAGAAGATATAACCTCAGATACTGTTAATATAACGGTAACGGACACAATTATCCCTAATCAGGCACCAGTTATCACATCAGTTACTGCCGGCCCGTCCACAATTTCAGATACCGAGACTTCACAGCTACAGGTAACTGCAAACGACCCGGACAGTGGACCAAGTGCTCTGTCATATAGCTGGACAGTACAATCCGGTGAAGGTACACTCAATAACTACAATATCGCCAATCCGGCATACACACCACCGGATGTGAGTACTAACCAAACCTTTACACTGACGGTTGATGTTTCTGATGGAGAAGATATAACCTCAGATACTGTTAATATAACGGTAACGGACACAATTATCCCTAATCAGGCACCAGTTATCACATCAGTTACTGCCGGCCCGTCCACAATTTCAGAT
>JASFMF010000274.1:0-4014 GCA_050117705.1 Phycisphaerales bacterium | reverse complement strand
TATGATGGTGCAAACGTCAAAATATATTTGGACGGAGTGCTTGACGGGAGCGCCCCAACTACTGTGCCCATAGGCATAAGTACCACGAATATGTTTATTGGCTTGAACCCGGAATCAACAGGCACCTTCTGGGACGGCCTTATTGACGATGTGGCAATTTACAGCCGGGCGCTGACAACCGAGGAAATTCAGACTATTATGAAAGGTTTCACCTCACCCGACCTGGCGTCCAATCCCATACCTGAAGATGAAGCTGCAGATGTATCAAGGGATTTAATCCTTAGCTGGACCCCGGGAGAGACTGCCCAGACACATGATGTGTACCTGGGAACAGTTTTCGATGATGTCAATGACGCTGACAGAAATAATCCGCTTGATGTGCTTCTTATCCAGAATCATGATGCCAATACTTATGAACCTGGCCGGCTTGAATTAGGCCGGATGCATTACTGGCGAATTGACGAGGTTGAAGCTGGTGACGCCACGATACATACAGGTGACATCTGGAGCTTTACAGTCGAGCCCTTTGCTTATCCCATCGAGAACATAACTGTTACGGCATCCAGCAGTGTGGAGGAAAAGGAACCGGAAAATACCGTAAACGGCTCGGGACTGGATGAAAGCGGTTTACTGCATAACAACATAGGTAATGGAAACATGTGGCTGAGTGCTCCGGACGGAAATCAGCCGACCTGGATAGAATTTGAGTTCGACAAGGCTTATAAGCTGCACGAGATGTGGGTGTGGAACTCTAATGAGAGTCTGGAGCCGGTAATTGGCATAGGCTTCAAGGATGTTACTATTGAATATTCGACTGACGGTACTGACTATACAATATTGGGAACTACTCATGAATTTGCACGGGCATCCGGAGTGAATGACTATGCGCATAATACCACTATTGATTTTGGTAATGTACCAGCAAAGTACGTCAGGCTTACTGCTAACAGCAACTGGGGAGGTCTTCTGAACCAGTACGGTCTGAGTGAGGTGCGTTTCTTACACAAACCTGTCCATGCGAAGGAGCCCAGCCCGGATATCGGGGCAACTGATATCGCTCTTGATGTAATCGTTAGCTGGAGAGCTGGGAGAGAGGCCGCTGAACATAACGTTTACTTCAGCGAGGACGAACAGGCTGTCATTGACGGCACAGTCGATGTTACTACCGTGAACGATACCAGCTATGGTCCCTTAGACCTCGATTTAGGTAAGACTTACTACTGGCGTATAGATGAAGTAAATAACACTGAGACCCCCAGCACCTGGCAGGGCGACGTCTGGGACTTTACGACTCACGAATATTTTGTTGTGGATGATTTTGAGGATTACAATGACTACGAACCTGACAGGATATTTGATACATGGACAGATGGATGGAATATTACAACAAACGGTTCGACCATAGGTTATCCTGATCCTGTTTTTGCTGACGATGAGCATTTTGTGGAGACTTCGATTGTCAACAGCGGCTCTCAGTCGATGCCGTACTTATTCGATAACAGCGTAGGCAACTCTGAGGCTACACTTCCGTTGAACTCCCATCGTAACTGGGCAGAGAAGGGAATTGGGTCTTTGACGCTCTGGTTCAGAGGCAATCCTGCAGGTTTTGTGGAAGACCCAGCGGGCACATACACGATGAGTGGCGCCGGCACGGATATCACGGGCACGTCTGACGAGTTCCGCTATGCCTACAAGTCGCTCAGCGGTCCCGGCACGATTACAGCAAAGGTTGAAAGCGTAGAGAACACGAATGAGTGGGCCAAGGCCGGCGTGATGATTCGCCAGAGTCTTGAACCAGAGTCTGCACATGCAATGGCATTCGTAACACCGGAGCAGGGAGTTGTTTTCGAGTATCGTCCCGGTGCTGTCCAAGACAACGTTGGCGCTGCAGGACAGCAAACGGGAATTACCGCACCACACTGGGTGAGATTGGAGCGCGACGCCGCAGGTAACTTTACGGCTTACCATTCGGCTGACGGCGTTAGTTGGGAGGCATTGGATACGCCACAGCCCATCTCGATGAGTTCAAGCGTTTATATTGGCCTGGCACTGACCAGCCATAACGCCAATGAGACATGCACAGCTGTATTTTCCGGTGTCGAGACTACGGGCACAGTTAGTCCACAGACCTGGACACAACAGGCTATTGGAGTAGATATGCCCACCAGCGATGCTGTGCGGATGTATGTAGTTCTTAACAGCAGCGCTGTAGTCTATAACGATAATCCCGATGCATCTCAGATAGATGAGTGGATAGAATGGAATATTGACCTTCAGGAATTTGCAGACCAGGGTGTGGACCTTACCGATGTCGATACCCTTGGAATTGGATTCGGTGACAGAAGCAATCCGCAGCTCGGAGGCTCAGGTACAGTTTACTTTGATGATATTCGCCTGTATCCAGCCCGACCTGATGAAACGGAAACGGAGCCTGAACCGGAACCCTAATCCTGGATTAAATAGATTTAGATATTGTTAACTCGTACTAATTTGAGGCTTATACCGAACGATTTGGTATAAGCCTCTTTTCTATTAATAAGATTGACGGAATCGAAAAATAATCATATTTTGAATCCGCTAAAATGAAAGTGAAAATATAATCATTAAAAGCAAATTTAGAAGTATGTCTCTATTGGAAAGAAAAATTGTATTAAGTCTTGGTGCTCATCCGGATGATGCAGAGTTTATGTGCGCAGGAACACTCGCACTGCTCCATCAAAAAGGCTGGCGGATTCACATCGCCACAATGACGCCGGGCGACTGCGGCACAGTCGAATACAGCCGTGAAGAAATAAGCAGAATCCGCAAAGCTGAAGCCGCCAAATCATCGAGCATATTCGATGGCTGTTATTATTGCCTCGAATGCGACGACGATTTTATTATGTACGACCGGCCAACATTAGTCAAAGCTATTGAATTAGTGCGTAAGGTACAACCCACTATCGTCTTTACCACCAGCCCTGTGGATTATATGGTTGACCACGAAACAACCAGCAAAATTGCTCAAACGGCCTGTTTCGCATGTGGAGTTGTGAATATTAAAACTCCTGAAGGCAAGCCATTCGAACCAATACCATATCTCTACTATATGGATCCGGTGGAAGGTAAAGATAATTTCGGCGGCAAGGTCAAAGCGAGTACTATAGTGGACATCACCAGCGTAATGGACACCAAGGAAAAAATGCTCTGCTGCCACGAAAGCCAGCGTAATTGGCTCTTAAAACATCACGGCATAGACGATTACGTTAATTCTATGAAAAAACTCGGTGAGCAAAGAGGCCAAGAGATAAATTCCCGCTACGCCGAAGGATTCAGACAGCATTTGGGTCATGCCTATCCGCAGGATAATATCCTTAAATCCGAACTCGGCGAGTTTGTTCATACTGAACAAGAGTAGCATCGTAAAAATGACAATAAAAACCAGCACAGATATACTAATTCTGAACACTGCCGTGACGGATTTGAGAAGTCCTGATTTCGAATTTGCCGATGAGCTGGTCGGCAAAGGCGGACTGGCAAAATGCAAAACCGAAGATATGCCAAACTATTCCCAGCAGCAGTTGAAACAATGGATAGAACAGGGTTTCGCAACCGCAGGCGGCCCCGGCAACACGGCGCCTCTAATTGCGAAGACTGGCCTAAAAGTCGCAGTCGGAGTAAACCTCGGTAAAGGCCAATACGACGGCTTAGACGCCCAAGGCAGGTTCTTCTACGACGTAATGACTGAAAACGGCATCGATATGTCACAAACTCATGTACATCCCGATTTGCCGACAGGAACAACTTTTATCCACAGCACCTCCGGCGAAGACAGAGGAGGTATCGCGTACTTTCCCAACGCCAATAACGATTTTGATTTCGCAATATTCAAAAAAGCCGTCGAGCGATTAAAACCTAAAATGGTTTACTATATGTATTCCGGCCTGTCCGAGAGAGGCGACGCCAACTGTGGCCGGGATTTAGCCGAATTTATTAAATGGTGCAGAAGCAAAAACGCTGTCACGATTGTTGACA
>JASFMF010000273.1:0-4031 GCA_050117705.1 Phycisphaerales bacterium | reverse complement strand
TAAGTGTGTTCTGTGTCTGACCTGCATGCGAATATGTCCCCACGCTGCAATCAGTATCGATATTGATAATAAGGCCGCTTCTGTTTCAGTGGTAACCTGCCAGCGATGTGGAACATGCGCCGCAGAATGCCCTGTAGGTGCTATACAGCTTCCTCGTTACACCGATAAAGAAGTAGCTGCCGAGCTTGGCGACAAACCTCAAATAACGGTCTTTGCCTGTGAAAATTCAGCCTATCCTGCGGCATCCGCCGCGGCAATTAACGGCTCACAGTGGCAGCAAGACATTCAGTTAATCCGCGTTCCCTGCGCCGGTAAAGTTGACTCTCGGGACGTCCTGAGAGCACTGGAATCCGGAGCAAAGAAGGTAATGATTCTCGGCTGCCATCTGGAGAATTGTCAATACCTGTCCGGCTCAACCCGTGCGGCAAAAAGGATAGAACGCCTTAACAACGCAATGGAACAAGCCGGAGTTGACAAAGGACGAGTAGCTTTTCTACAATTAACTTCAGTTGAACCACATAAATTTACAGAGTATGTTTCTAAGAACGGAGATTAACACAAATGACAGCACAGATTATCGACGGGAAACAAGTTGCTGCCGATATGCGAGCGGAATTGAAAAACGAAGTAGCTAAACTAAAAGAACAGAAAATTATCCCCGGGCTGGGGGTAATCCTGGTCGGTGAGGACCCCGCCTCAAAGTCTTATGTTACCGGCAAAGAACGCGCCTGCGAAGATATTGGGATTTATTCCGATGATAATCGTTTGCCTGCCGAAACATCTCAGAAGGAGCTAATGGCTCTTGTCGAGAAAATGAACAAAAACCCGAAAATCAACGGCATCCTTGTCCAGTTGCCATTACCGAAAGGCCTCAACGAGGCCGAGGTTCTTCTTGCAATCGACCCGGCAAAAGATGTCGATGGATTTCATCCGATGAACGTAGGTAAAATGATGGTCGGCGAAAAGGCTTTTCTGCCCTGTACACCGCACGGCATCGTTAAGTTGCTCGTTCGCAGCGATGTAACTATCGAAGGGGCCGAGGTTGTAATAGTAGGAAGAAGCAACCTGGTCGGAAAACCTCTGGCGAATATGCTCATACAGAAAAAACCGAACGCAAACGCCACTGTAACCGTTTGCCATACTCGCACCAAAGACCTTTCATCACATACCAAACGTGCGGATATTGTAATTGCCGCCGCCGGCAGGCCAAATACTGTCACGGCGGATATGGTAAAAGACGGAGTTGTGGTAATCGACGTAGGCGTCAATCGTGTTGAAGATGCTACAAAGAAAAAAGGGTATCGTCTTGTCGGTGACGTGGATTTCGAGGCCGTTAAGGAAAAGGCTTCACTTATTACACCCGTCCCGGGCGGTGTAGGGCCAATGACGATTACAATGTTGCTTTACAACACAGTGGAATCGGCCAAAAAAGCCGCCGGTCTTGAGGTTGAATAATGATAGTCGCAGAACGCAAACCAATCGAAGAAATAAAGGGCTTCCTGGCAGCCCACAAACGAGTCCTCGTTTTAGGCTGCGGTACTTGTGTAAGTGTATGTCTCGCCGGTGGTGAGAGAGAAGCTACTACACTCGCTTCTGTCCTGAGACTTTCAAATAACTTCGATGAGGTTAAAGAAGACACTATCGAAAGACAATGCGATGCGGAGTTTTTCAAATCTATAAAAGATATGGCATTATCATGTGATGCAATCCTTTCGATGGCCTGTGGCGTTGGGGTCCAGATGGTAGCGAAAATCTTTGGAGATATGCCGGTCTATCCCGCATTAAATACGATGTTCTGCGGCACTAATGACGGCGCCGGCCAGTGGTCGGAAAACTGCCTGGCCTGTGGAGATTGTAAACTCGGCATTTTCGGAGGCGTCTGCCCGGTAACAAGATGTTCAAAATCACTTATGAACGGCCCTTGCGGCGGCTCTGTGGACGGCAAATGTGAAGTTGACCCTGAAACTATCGACTGCGGCTGGCAGTTAATCTACGACCGGCTAAAAACATTAAACAAGCTGGACGTGTTAACTGAAAATCCCCAGCCCAGAGACTTCAGCCGAACTCATGATGGCGGACCAAGAAAATTATCAAGAGAAGACGTAGCGCAATTATAATTATTAATTGAAGTTTGAAAATTATGAAATCCGGAAGCAATCTGGAAAAAGTATTTGAAGCAGGTGAATTCGCAGTTACCGCCGAGCTTGGTCCGCCGAAAAGCGCCGATCTCGACCTTATTAAAAAGAAGGCCGAACTACTGGCCGGTTGTGTGGATGCCGTTAATATAACGGACAATCAAACTGCAATCGTACGAGTATCAAGCATCGCCACCGGCAAACTGGCTCTTGAGTTTGGTCTTGAGCCAATCATACAAATGACCTGTCGGGATAGAAACCGCCTATCCATTCAATCTGATATTTTAGGCGCATATCTTCTCGGTATTCGTAATGTTTTATGCCTGACCGGCGACCATCAATGTTTTGGCAATCATCCCACCGCAAAACATGTTTTTGACCTCGACTCCATACAATTAATTCAGATGGTTAAAAACATGCGCGACGAAAAGGTTTTCGCTTCGGGTGAAGAAATTAAAAACTCAAAAAAAGCTGAAGTCAAAGAACCTCGAATGTTCATAGGCGCAGCAGCCAATCCTTTTGCGGATCCCTTTGAATTCCGTACCATTCGTCTGGAAAAGAAGATTAACGCAGGAACCGACTTCATTCAAACTCAATGTGTTTATGATATGGATCGCTTTCGCGAGTGGATGATGCAGGTTTGTAAACGCGGCCTGCATAAAAAGTGTAAAATCTTAGCCGGCGTTACTCCGTTGAAATCTGTGGGAATGGCAAAATATATGCGAGACCAGGTTGCTGGTGTAACTGTGCCAAACTATTATATCGAACGATTAGCCAAGGCCGAAGATGCAAAAGCCGAGGGAATCCAAATAGCAACCGAACAGATTCAACAGCTCCGCGAGATGGAAGGCGTGGCTGGCGTTCACATAATGGCCATCGAGTGGGAACAAAAAGTATCTGAAATCGTACAAAAGGCGGGCTTACGCAATTAATACATAAAATACAAAATCTCTAATTAAAATTTGGAAATTAAAAATGGAAGCGATTGAATGTAAAAATCTTGATTCCCAGTTCAAATACGACGTAGCCGCTTATCCGGGTGGTGAAAACCTCAAGCTCTGTTTTGCCTGCGGCACATGCACTGCGGGTTGCCCGGTATCGGCTGTGGACCCGGAATACAATCCTCGAAAGATAATTCGGCAGGTACTGCTTGGGATGCGCAAAGAAGTGCTTTCGTCACCTGTAATATGGCGATGCGTTCAATGTTATTCCTGTACCGCCAAATGCCCGCAAAACGTCAAGTTCAGAAATATAACCAGAGCACTGAGGGAAATGGCGGCAGCCGAAGGATATGTCGATGCAGATTTACCACAACAAGTCGAGCAGTTGGACGAATTTTCACAAAAAGTCAGAAGAGATTTAGTGAACCTGCTGGTAACAGACCGTAAAAAATTCACCGAACTAAAAAATAAAGTAGAACAAGCTGCAAATACCTGAAAAACTGGGCGGATACGATAAATGACCGCATCAACTAAAAATAAAAGTACCGGCACTAAAAGTAAGAAGAAAAGCGTAAAAACTTCAAAAAAGGTCGGAGCTGTGCTCGTAATCGGCGGCGGCATTGCCGGTATTCAGGCGGCACTTGACTTAGCCGAAACGGGCCAGAAAGTTTATCTCCTGGAAAGCTCACCGGCAATTGGCGGTGCTATGGCCAGACTTGATAAAACTTTCCCAACTAATGACTGTTCCACTTGTATTCTATCTCCAAAACTTGTCGAAGCCGGACGCCATCTTAATATCGAACTTATAACATACGCTGACCTTGAAAGTGTTCAGGGACAGCCCGGACACTTCACCGTTAAAATCAAGAAAAAACCTCGCTACGTTGACCCTGAAAAATGTACGGGCTGTGGGTTATGCGCTAAAGTAGATGTACCTGATCCCAAGGAGCTCGTC
>JASFMF010000272.1:0-4035 GCA_050117705.1 Phycisphaerales bacterium | reverse complement strand
ACTATCGTATTGTCTGCAAGACCATCTTCATCGAGCTGTTTGAGGACCTCTCCGACTTGTTTGTCCATCAGCGTTATGATGTCGTAATACTGCGTCCAGTCTCTTCGAACCACCGGCGTGTCAGGATAATAAGGCGGCAGGATTGCTTTGGCCGGATCGTGCTTTTCATGCGGTTTGAGGTTGGCTAAACGTCGGAGCATGTTTTTACTTCTGTTGCGAATCTGGCTTTCATGTGAAGTTGTAAAATTAAAAACAGCAAAGAAAGGCTGGTTTTCAATACGACCTCGCCAGTGTGCCTTTTGGCTATTCTGGTTCCAGGCACTTAACGGCGGATTAAACTGGTAATCCGTTTTAACGTTGTTTGTGCAATAATAGCCTTCCGCCCTGAGGTACTCGCTGAAGCATTTGACATAGGCCGGCGGCACACCTTTACAGCGCATTTGGTGCGTGCCGATAGTAGTGGGATACATGCCGGTAATAATACCTGAGCGTGTCGGGGCACAGACCCCTGAGTGTGAATACACGTTGGTATAGCGTACACCCTGTGCTGCCAATTTGTCTATATTAGGAGATACCGCATAACCATCGCCATAACAACCGAGGTCGGGGCTGATATCCTCGCAACTGACCCAGAGAATGTTCGGCTTTGGGGCTTTTATGTTTTCGCCGGCGTTCAGGGGAATCTGCGGTAGGAGCATCGCGACAGCAGAGCCGGAGCTAATTTGCAGAAATTGGCGTCTGTTTATTTCTCTTCGGGAGGTTGTCATAAGTATTAACTCCACTAACAAGGAATAATGATTTTTAGTATTATAAACGCTTGGATTTATTGGACAATTCAAATCCCAGTTAACTTGTTGTCTATGATTAATTATTGGTTGTCGATTCTATTATTTTGTAGTTAATGCAGCGGTTATAGGAGGGGAAAACAGGAGGTAAACCTTATCGTGTACTTTGGGGATTTGGGTGATTTTTTGACCTAATATTGTGAAAAAAAGCCTATTAACTGGATAAATAATCGATTCTGTTGTATACTTCCGCCTTTGTAAATTTAAGTAAGTCGGTTTATAATTCGATATAAAGATGATTTTATTATGTTTTTTTGGATGGTTTTTGAGGAATACTGCAGGATTTTGGATTTCTTTGTGCCTGGTAACAATAGCAGGATTGCTGATAATTGGGAAGTTAAGGGGAACAAAAGTTCTATTTTGCGCATCTTAGCTCTTTAAGGGTGAAATATCCGTCATTCATAAAATTATAGGTTATTTTTGACAATATGGCTAAAGATATACTCGACGTTGGTGGTTTTAGCATATTAAAACGCATCGGAACAGGCGCACGTAGCACAATCTATCTGGCAACTGACGAGGATACCGGTAAGCGGGTTGCTTTGAAACGGGTCATATTCGAAAGACCGGAGGACTCGAGAGTCTTCGAACAGGTTGATACCGAGTATAAGGTTGCTAACCTCATAGACCATCCCTATGTACGCAAATGTTATGAACTAAGGAAGGTACGCAGTGTGTTTAAGGTAAAAGAAATGCTGCTTTCTATGGAATATTTTGAAGGCAAAAACCTTGAACAATGTTCCACGTTAAGTTTAGGTGACGTGCTGCTCGTATTCAGGATGGTGGCGAGCGGCCTAAATGCTATGCATCAGCACGGGATTGTCCACTGCGATATGAAGCCTAATAACATTCTTATAAACAAATCCGGCTCTATTAAAATCATAGACCTCGGTCAGAGTTGTAAAATCGGTACGGTCAAGCAGAGGATTCAGGGCACGCCGGATTACATCGCTCCAGAGCAGGTTAAGCGTAAGCCGCTCGGACCAAAGACGGATATCTTTAACCTCGGCGCGACAATGTATTGGGCCCTTACCGGAAAACATGCGCCGACTATGATACCGAAGAAGAACAAGTATGGTTTCCCCATCCCGCCGGAACCATGCCGGGCACCTCACGAAATAAAAAAACAATTACCCACGGGAATCTCGAAACTTGTAATGGATTGCATTGAAGACGACCCCGTCAACCGTCCACGTAATATGATGACCGTCATCTCAAGGCTGGACATGATGGTTCACAGTATATTCGGTGGCAAGATAAAAACGAACGGAAATGCCTCAAACAATAATTGATTTGCTGAATAATGGAATTGAAGCTCTCAATGCAGACAAATATCGTCGTGGCAATGTGATACATTTACCGGCTGAAGGCAATTTGATTATAACCGGTGATCTTCACGGACACCGTCGAAATTTCGAAAGAATGGTTAATTATGCGGATTTAGATAATAATCCTGACAGACATATTGTGCTTCAGGAGATTATCCACGGAGGTCCGGAAGATTCGAATGGAGGCTGTTTGTCATATCAATTGCTGCTCGAAGCTATTCGCTATAAATTATCATTTCCGGACCGCGTTCATATTATTATGGGCAATCATGATACCGCCTGGATAAACAACAGCGAAGTAATGAAAGACGGCAGAGAAATGAACCGTTCTATGCGTGAGGCGATGGAAAGGGAATTTGAAGAGGACTGCGAGGATGTCATATTGGTAACGAGACAATTTTTGTTTTCGCAGCCCTTAGCTATCAGATGTGAAAACAGAATATGGATTTCTCATTCACTGCCGGCGGACCGTTTCATTAAGAAGTTCAACTCTAAAATTCTGGATAAAAAACTAAAAATTAACGATGTAGTCAGGCCGGGTTCGGCTTACCTTTTAACCTGGGGCAGAAACCATAGTCAGGAACTGCTTGATAAAATGGCAGACTTGTTAGATGTTGACATTTTTATCCTCGGCCACCAGCCACAGGAACAGGGATGGAATCAAGCCGGCGATAACCTGATAATTATAGCCTCCAATCACAGTCATGGTTGCTTAATTCCGATTGACCTGGCAAAATCTTATACAGTTGAACAGCTAATCGATTCAATAGTACCTCTGGCTTCTATATCATAGATTTCATTTCAGCCGGAATACAGGATATAAGACAAGACAATGGAATGGTATTACTATATAGCGCTGGTGGCAATCTTATCACAGTTTCTATTTTTGTTTCAGGCGTATAATAATTATCGCTATGCGCTGGCGAAACACAAAAAAGAGCGTTTATGGTATGGACAGCGGGTTGTACTTATTGTGCCATGCAAAGGTCTTGACCCGAATTTCCAGAACAATATCGCCTCGCTTTATAATCAGGATTATGACAATTATCTGTTGTGGTTTGTGGTTGCCGATGAATCAGACCCTGCTTACAGTGAATTATGCAAACTGAAAAGTCAACTTGGTGAGACCTCGAAGGCTCAGGATGTGAAAATTTATATTGCAGGAAAAGGCCAATCCTGTAGTCAGAAAATTCATAATCTATTATATTGCTGCGAAAGAATCAGTGATGATATCGATGTTATGGCCTTTGCCGACTCTGATATTTGTGTCCACAGCAACTGGCTCAGTCACCTGGTTTACCCGCTTCGCCAGCCAAAGAACGGTGTCGCTACGGGCTACCGTTGGTTTATACCGAAGACGAACAACCTGGCTACCTTGACTCTATCATCGGTAAATGCAAAGATTGCACAATTGCTCGGCAACACTCGATTTAATCATGCATGGGGAGGGTCTATGGCTGTTCGTGTTGATGTATTTCGCAGTTTAGGCATTGATAAAATATGGCCCAAAGTCTTAAGCGATGATCTTTCGATAAGCTGTGCCGCTAAAAAAGCTGGTATGAAAGTAGCTTTTGTTCCCGCGTGCCTGGTGGCTTCTCACGAATCCACGACGTGGCGAAAACTTTTAGAGTTCGGTCGAAGACAATTTTTAATAACTCGTATATATGCACCGAGGACGTGGTGGTTTGGATTGTGCAGTAACTTATATTCAGTATTAGGTATATGGGGTGTAGCCGGCCTGATAATTTACGCCGCAGTGGTTCATCATAAGAATCCTGGTCTTTTTATAGCTGTGCCAATTGTATTTTTCATAAATCAGTTGAGTGGGGCAATACTCAGGCAGAGAATGGCTAAAAGATTGT
>JASFMF010000271.1:0-4036 GCA_050117705.1 Phycisphaerales bacterium | reverse complement strand
TTAGGAATCCAGGATCGAAACCCATAGGAGGACTGAGGTTCTTTATTAATGATGGGGAGTATTTAATTTCGATGCGAGTGCAGCGACTTAAGTCGGGCGGCGACGGCTTCAATTTCTTCTCATCCATAAATTTTGGTGGGCCAAAAACAATTATTAATATACATAGCAAGAGGACTAAAAGAGCCACGATCCCACATATTTTGGACATATGAGCAAATGAATGTTTTCTAATAATATCAGTGTCTGATTTCATAACCAATCCCTTTATTTTTATTTGGATTCCGAATGTATCGGTACCAAACAATGAAGCTTTCGGGCTTTTTAAGTGCCGTTCTAAATTCCCGCCTTTACTTAATATAGAAAATTGTATTAAAAGACAGGGATTTTTTCAATAACTTAATGTCTATTTACCCGAACAGACTATTTTATTTTCTACTCAACTTTACAGCTAAGACGCAGTATAATAATTCACTCATTATGGAATATAATAATCCTGAGAATCGGTTCTATAGTTCAGAAATTAAGAGAACATAACAAAGAGAAATTTCTTACTCTGTCATTCCCGCGAAAGCGGGAATCCAGTACAATTGAATCATATTTATTTTCTCACAGACTTTAAATTATTTTCGGTCGAAACTAGACCTTTATAAAGTATGGGAAGGCAAAATTTTAGGAGCTGAAAAAATGAAGAACTTTGTCTCTATGACCCACAGATTGATAGTTTTATCATATATTATTTGTATGAATTTCTTATTGGTTTCCTGTCAGGCTGGCACATCCGGACCGAAACCGCTTTCCTTTTATGACGAGCAGGCCAAAGAGTTATTGTCTCGGATGACACTTGAAGAGAAAATTGGCCAGATGATTCAGGCCGACCAGGACTTTGTCCAGGACCCTAACGATATAGAGAAGTATTTCCTCGGTTCGCTGCTGAGTGGAGGCAGTTCAGACCCCAACGAAGGCAACAGTCTTCAGAACTGGACGGATATGTATGATGGCTATCAGAAGCATGCCCTTAAAACCCGCCTGGGTATTCCGATTCTCTACGGTGTTGATGCGGTACACGGGCATAATAATGTAATCGGTGCTGTTGTGTTTCCGCACAATATAGGTATCGGTTGCACTCGCAATCTCGCTCTCGTTGAAAAGATTGCGCAAATTACCGCAAAAGAAGTCCGTGCCACTGGTATCAACTGGACCTTTGCGCCGTGTGTTACCGTTCCGCGGGATGAACGCTGGGGCCGAACCTACGAAGGTTTCTCCGAAGACCCCGACCTTGTCACTGCCCTCGGCGAGGCATCTGTACGCGGTTTTCAGGGCTCCTCATTAAGTGACCCACTTTCCATCCTCGCCTGTGCCAAACATTATGTAGGTGACGGCGGCACGGCCGCAACACCAGGCACCCAGGGACGAATAAGATTGGACCAGGGTGACACGCGCATTGATGAGGTAACTATGTGGCGAGTCCATCTTGCGCCTTATGTAGCGGCCGTTAACGCTGGTGTTGGTTCTATTATGCCCTCGTATAGCAGTTGGAACGGCGAAAAATGCTCAGGCCATAAACGTCTTCTCACCGAAATACTAAAGGATGAATTAGGTTTCGAGGGCTTCCTCATTTCCGACTATAATGCTATCGACCAGGTCCACCCTAATTATAAGACCGCCATCGGCATATCAATCAATGCTGGCATGGATATGGGTATGATACCGAGCAGATACAAGGAATTCTTCAAGTTTTTGAAGGAATTGGTCAAGGAAGGCGTAGTCCCGATGTCACGCATAGACGATGCCGTAACGCGAATCCTCCGTGTCAAGATAGCGATGGGTTTGATGGACAAGAACCGTTCCCCGCTGGCCGACAGAAGCCTGCACAATACTTTTGGCTCACCCGAGCACAGGCAGGTAGCTCGCGAAGCTGTGCGTCAGTCCCTTGTGCTGCTCAAAAACAAGCGTGGAACTCTGCCAATTTCGAAGCGGGTGGCCCGTATTCATGTTGGCGGCAGAAACGCTGATAACATCGGTAATCAGTGTGGCGGCTGGACTATCGACTGGCAGGGACAAAGCGGCGAAGTAACTACAGGCGGCACGACCATTCTCACCGCCATCAAAGAGGCTGTGTCGGAAAATACGAAGGTAACGTTTTCTCTCGATGGCACGGGAGCAGCCGGTGCCGACGTAGGTATAGTCGTTATTGGTGAAAGACCTTACGCAGAGGGAATGGGTGACAGCGCCGACCTTGCGCTTGAAAAAGCAGATATTGAGGCGGTCAATAATATGAAGCAGGCTGGCATTCCGGTTGTTGTAATTCTTATTTCAGGCCGGCCGTTGATTATTAACGATGTTCTCGACCATGCGGACGCATTCATTGCCGCCTGGCTGCCGGGCACCGAAGGTCAGGGCGTCGCGGATGTACTCTTTGGCGATTATTGGCCCACAGGAAAGCTCTCGTTCACCTGGCCTCGTTCCGTGTCACAGCTTCCAGTCAATGCCGGCGACAGCGATTACGACCCGCTTTTCGAATATGGCTTCGGCCTGACATACTAAAAAGCGAAGAAAATCATCGTAAACTGATATTTGCAAATTGTCACAGTGGAAGTTCTTACTAACAAATTATCATTTTGTCATTCCCGCGAAAGCGGGAATCCAGAAATATCGTAGATCCGGCTTTCCTTAGACGGAATTAATAAAAAATCGAAAAGTCATTCCGAGCTTGCCGAGACACAAAGGGGCAGTAGCTAAATCTTCCATGAAGCCAGGTCTGTTAAGATAGCTGCCCGAAGGGCCTCATCAACTAAAAACCATGTCCTGAGCATGGTCGAAGGATAAAAACTTAAAACTAAAAACTCTTGGCTCTACCCTATCCCCTGCTTTTATAAGGACTTTGCATCGATTTTACAAGCCAATCTTGCTCTGGTTTTATCCTGCCTGTATACACATTACTTTTACCAAACCATAATACATTCCATATCAAAAAACTCATTAAAAAATAAGTAGTGCTAATTTCTTTGGTGTGTGCGTTAACCTGCTTCCAAGTGAAACGTCTTGTCATCTTTTAATAATGTTTAAAGCTCTAAGCGTGTCTTACTTGATATTTTTGATTCTATCTGCTCAATTATTTCATCAAGCTCAACTTTGGTGTCAGCTTGCAGGCCAAGGCAAATCGCTATACCATCAGAATCGGTGCTAACTCGTTCACCGAGTTCTAGTCTATACATGTCGTCAGGATTTTTTGCCATTTGGTAAACATGAATTTGCATTGGGTCACCTTGGAGTGCATTATGAAGGTGTGAAAATTGAAATTCCTGACGGAGGTAATCGAGGAGATAGTCTTGAATCACAAGGACAAGACGCTTATTGATTTCTTCAAATGTTTGTATTTTATGGTGAAGTTGTATGAGAATTGTCTTAGCAGTCATCTTCCAATTCATTCCATATGTTTTATATCCAGAAGGATCTTCATGGACCACGTTGACCTTTTTGAGAAATTTTTGTCTAGCTGGCCAAACAGTTCCAGTTGTATCTAATGTTTGAAGTTCAATTCCAACAAAATCTTTGACTTTCTGATTCCTAACAGATACTAAAAAATAATCTACACTACCTCCCGGGACAGAAATCTCGGGAACAATATGTAATTCATTTCCCGGTTCGTGAGTTGTTAATAAATGAAGGCAATCTGTGAATATTTGCCGACGTTCAAGTAGCCGAAAGGGACAGATTATAATGGGTCTTTTTGTTTTTCCGTAGAGAACGGAACATGTTCCTATGGATATCTCTGGTTGACTTTTACGTACTTTAATGCATTTACGATCAAGATATGGACACCATTCATCGCTAACTATCTTTTCCCACTGCATTTTCAAATCAGCGGTTGGTTTTCCGAAAAGTTCAATAACATCACTCATAGAAGAATCCTGCATCGCTCTTCTGCTAGCCTGATATACTCATTAGCAATATCAATTCCTACTGATTTCCTCCCTAAATTTGATGCAACAAGCATTGTTGTTCCTGTTCCACAAAAAGGATCAAGAACTATGCC
>JASFMF010000270.1:0-4040 GCA_050117705.1 Phycisphaerales bacterium | reverse complement strand
AAGGCCGGATATCCTGTTATCAGCAGACAGAAGAGTTCGTGCCTGCAAAACACCATCGATGTACAGGGTTATTTCCTCGTCGTTAATGGTACTAACCATGTGATGCAGACGGCCATCATCGTATTCGGTGCCGTTGACGCCGCTTTCAACATTATAGGGTGCAGCTTCGTTACCAACTGAGATCGCAGCGCGACTGACGTCATCATCCCGGGCTGAGGTGATAAAGAAGCCGTTAGCGCCAAGACCGCCAACAGAATCGCCAAAGTAGGCCAGCATTGACCAGCCTGCGTTAGCGCCGGCAGTCGGGGTGTACCAGGCCTCGATCGTAAGCTCTTCAAAGGTGTTAATCGCAACGATGTCACCGGGCATCTCCATCCACTGGTCCTGAGCAGTTGTCACCATAGCTCCGTCAACAACAGCTGCGCCACCGATCAATGTTCCGTGAGCTTCGCCGACGCTGTCGTTGGCCGTGCCGTCTTCGAAAGTCCAGGAGTGAACCAGGTTCTCGGTGCCGGGGTCAACCGCCTCGTCCGGTGTAGGATACAGGCGAATATCATCGAAGTACACTAAACCCATGCCGCCGCCGGGCTGCGGATTGCTCCTGTCGCCGAATCCAATACCAAGGGATTCGACGTTGGTCAGGTCAATGCCCAGGTCTGCAAATGTCTGCAAGGGAATATTCCACTCGGTCCATAAATCTATCTGCGTTGCATCAGGGGTATCGTTATAAACCACAGCGCTGTCATTGAGGACAACGTACATCCGTTCAGGATTATTACTGTACATATCCACACCAATAGCCTGCTGCGTCCATATCTGCGGGCTTACCGTGCCGGTCGTCTCTATATTGGAGAATACAGCGGTGCACGTTTCAGTGGCGTTGTGACTGGTGACTGCCAAACCTATATAGACATTCAAAGGCATTCCGGTGCTCTGCGGATTCCATGCCATCGACACCCAGTTGACACCGTCACTGGAATAATAGCCGTTAAAGTTTTCGAAGGCATCCCGTTCTATCCTTACCCAGTAGGGAGCAGTGATTGCTGTCTGCTCGGCAGTCGCCACGCTTTCGTCACTGACGGCGTCAATAGCCGGAGTCAGTCGAGCCTCGTAACTACAACCGTTGCCGGGAGTGATATATACAGCGGTGAATTTTGCGCTCGGGTCAAGACTCTGACGAATCATTACGCCGGCCTTGGCCGATTCATCTGTGCCCTCTACGCTTTCCACTCTGGCTGTAATTGACCCGGGACCGGAAAGCTGTTTATAGACAAAACGGAACTCATCAATCGTTTCCCAAATATCGGTGCCGGAAGCGGATACCGTAAGTGTGCCGGACGGGTCTTCAATAAGGCCTTCGGGATTGCCTCTGAACCAGAGCGACAAATTGCCAATGGCCTTTTCTGTCCAGTTTCGCTGCGAACTCAACGGAAGTGTGGCCTCAGAGTTTCCGGCTGCGTTATCATAAAAATAAGGCATCGACTGAGAACCGCTGTGAACAATAGCGGTCTCGACAAAATGCTCATCTTCATTGAAATTAGGAGCAGGATAACCTACCGTTGAGCCGTTTGTAGCAGTGAGATACCCATCCGTCCACGTATCGAATATCCTGTCGGGTGCATAGTCGTTGTAATCCTCGAAATCGTCCAGAGCAATATATTCCTGGCTCCTGAATTCCCAAACAGAACCCTGCCAGAGGGCGGTAGTTTCGGCGTTATTTACTTCATCCACACGCCAAAAATAAGTCTCTCCCAAATCAAGCGATAAGGGGCCATAGCTGGCATTGGTCACCGTAGTGACACTTGCCGTACCATCCATTACAGCCTGCTCATCCTGGCCAAAGTAAACATTATGTTCAGCCGCCTCTCTGCCCGCTTTCCATTCAAGGGTTGCATCCAGAGCAACCCCAGTGCCTCTGGATGCAGGTACCGGCTTTCCTGCATGGACAGGTATCTGCTGGAAACGAACCTCACTCAGACCGTATTGATTCAGGAGACCTCCCCAGTTGCTGTTGGCGGTAAGCTTAACGTATTTGACCGGTATATCGCCGAAATCAATATTGATATCAGATGCATAATCATCATCGCCGGGCGCCTGGGTAAACTCATAGGTGGTTCCCAACGTCATATAGTCGGAGCCGTCAACAGAATATTCAATGGTTACATCTCTGAATCCGAGGCCTACAATCGGCTCCAGGCCTTCGTTGGAATTCCATACCAGCATCTGGTGAAGTTTGTAAACCTTGTCGAACTCAAATGTAATCCAGGTCGGCTGCTCTCCATCTCTGTTGCTCAGCCACATATTGCCCTCGCCTTCATTACTATGCAGTAAACCAGTTTCATCCAGCCCGGAACCGTTCACAACATTTTCAGGCTCTTTTTCTTCCTCATAGCTGGAAGCCGTAACAATAATATCCTCGCCGGCAATCGGATAAGACGTCAGCTCAACAGTAAAACTCCAGACCTTGCCTTTATGTATAGTACCACCGGCTTCAACTTCATCGATACGCCAGTAGTATGTCTGGTCGAGTTCGAGACGGTTAGCAGGAGTATAAGTATTAGCGGTAGTGCCCTGACTAACTAAAACATCTATTGGATTGTCTCTGTCGGCGTTGCTGACATCGTAAAAAACTGTTCCCATGTACACATCGTGCGTCTGAGCTGTTATTCCCGATGACCAACTAAGAACCACTTCACGCTCAACATCTATGGCCCCATCCTGAGGGCTGGGAGCGGAAGCGGTTTCAGTTGCCAACTTACCATCCGTCATAATAGTTTGAACTTCTTCCTGTGTGAGCACGTGGTCGTAAATATGGAAATCATCCAAAGACCCGTTAAAGTATGGGTCCGCAGAGTATTCTGACCTACCGAGCCAGTTCTGGGTAGTGGTTCCAAGGTCGGTTGGAAAATATCTGGCGGAGGTGTTCTCTGCGACAACCTGACCGTCGACATACAACGTGTGCGTATTGCTCACTGCATCCATCGTTACTGCCACATGATGCCAGCCGGTAGTGGGGAAAGCATCCGGCGCGGTCGTCTGGTCCTCGTCATTATAACTGGTCTGTGTAATTGCAAAGCGTATCGTACCTGTATTACCATTGTTGGGCGCAAGGAACATATTGAAAGTTGTGCCGGTGCCGAAATCAAAAATGCGCTGCCAGGCACTGCCGCCGGCATAGCTCACCCATACGGTGAAAGAAGAGTTGGTCAGAGAACCAAGGAGAGGAGTGATTGGCAAATCAACATAGTCATCGGTGCCGTCAAATTCCAGCGCACCATCTATCTGCCCATCAATCCATTGCGGGTCACCTTCGAGCGTGCCGTTATTTGCATTTTCGCTCGAATCGACGGCAATTGTGCCGGCCCCGTCATCGAGCTTCCACAATCCGACATTTGCCGCGTTGGCCGTACCTGTAAAAACCACGGCCATAATAACCAAATACATCAATTTTCTACACATAATAGTCCTCCTTAAAAATAAGAATCTGTAATGGAAATGTAAAATATTTTGAAACTGCGAAGTATAAAGCTACACTTGAACTACACCCTGCGTGAATCCTCCTCTATCCTATTTGTTAAAATATGAATTTTTCACACCCCAAAAGGTCATAACTCAGACCAATATTATCACCACTTAATCATCCTTATTTATACCAAATGAACCGCTTTCCCGTCAAGAAGTATTTTTCGCAAATATTGTACGGATATGAAATTTTGCCAGTAAAATACGAAACAGAAAAAGGGCCTATACCGATATGGTATAGGCCCTAATATTGTCTAAAACAGTAATTATCAGGTTCTAATTAACTCTCAAGCTAATTTTCCACAAGATAGCGAACTTCAGCCTCGGTTAAAGCCCTGTTGTAGATATTGAACTCATGAATCGCGCCAATCCACTCAGGGTCACTGCCATAACCACCCTTTGCAAGATAAGCAAGATTCTGGCTAATACCGGCTATACTGTTGTTCTCAGCCAGAGGAGTGGCAGCGTGCAGTACGCCGTCAATGTACAGAGTAATTTCATTTGCATCAATGGTACTT
>JASFMF010000269.1:0-4044 GCA_050117705.1 Phycisphaerales bacterium | reverse complement strand
CATTGCTCGCTTCGGGAAGGGCTTGCACGAACACTACCGCAGGCTATGCTTTGCAGCAGGCCGGCTGTTTCCTTCGATGTGGACGGTGCAAAAGAAGTAGTAAATGACAATACCGGAAGGCTCATTGAGCCTAAGAATATCGAGTTATTAACAACCGCCTGCGCGGAATTAATAGAAGATGAGAATTTAAGAAAGAAGCTGGGCGAGAACGGCAGAGCATCTGTAAAAGAAAAGTTCGCGCCGAATACCATGGTTGATACAATCGAAAAGGTTTATCATAACTTGCTCAAAAAATAAAAAGAGCATCTAAAAAGGATTTTGCTTAAGAGAAAAAGCGAACTCTAATTTACTTTAGGCTGGGAGAAATAAGAACTATGAAAAGTTACAGAAAAGAGCTTTGGTTTAATACATCGCGCAGGCGCGAATATATTAACATCACGCCGGAAGTCGACCGGTGCTTAAATGAAAGCGGCATAAAAGAAGGCCTTTTGCTATGCAACGCAATGCACATTACAGCCAGCGTATTTATAAATGACGATGAAGCTGGCCTACATCATGACTTAGAAGTCTGGCTGGAAGGTCTGGCGCCGGAAAAACCTCACTCGCAGTATCGTCACAACGGCTTCGAGGACAACGCCGATGCTCACTTAAAACGCAGTGTTATGGGCAGGGAAGTCGTAGTGGCCGTAACAGGCGGTAAACTCGATTTCGGACCCTGGGAGCAAATTTTCTATGGCGAATTCGATGGTAAAAGAAAAAAGAGAATTTTAGTTAAAATCATCGGCGAGTGACATCGTGGAATTACTGCTTTTTTTAGTTCAGGTATTAATTATCTCCTGTTCGGGGGCGATGCAGCCGGGGCCTGTAACCGCATCCGTTATAAAAATGGGCACGCGCAATCGCTGGGCCGGTACTCTTTTAGCATTCGGGCACGGTATTATCGAATTTCCTCTAATGATTGTGATAATCCTCGGGCTAGGAAAACACTTCGAAAAGCCGAAAGTACAGATTGTGATAGGATTGGCAGGCGGTGTTTTTCTAGTAATAATGGCAATACAGGGCCTGTCGAGTTTGAAAGTAAAAGAAGACAACCAATCCAAGGTGATCACGGATAGACCGATTCTGGCAGGAATTATACTGACAGCCAGCAATCCATATTTTCTGATATGGTGGGCCACTGTCGGGCTGGCTTTAGCAACTCAGGCTAAACAATGGGGGATCTGGGCCTTCGGCCTTTTTGCTCTGGCTCATTGGTCGGTGGATTTGATTTGGCTGCAAATACTATCTTTGGCAAGTTTCGAAGGCTCGGTATTTCTGGGGCCGCGCGGAATGCGAATAGTTTTAACGATTTGCTCGGCGGCACTATTTTTCTTCGGCTTGTTTTTTACTTATAATGCTGTGAATCTCTTGCTTAAGTAGTGTCACTATTCCCATTGGTATCGAGAATTTGCTTCATGTTGTATTGGGCCAGAGCGCTTCTTTGTGACTGGGTTATTTGCCGTAGAGAGTCAGACTGGTCGGCTGTGGATTGCGCAAAGCCCGCTGCTGATACCGCTTCGGCTATATCTGACAATCTGATATTCGCCGGATCTTTCACAGGCAGGAAACCAACCTTTGGTTCGGATGTTTTTGCTATCAGTCTTCTACTAACAAGATGGTTGAGAATCTTATCGCCAAACTCTGCGGGAATATCTAATTTGCTGCATATCAGCTCCGGCGAAACAGGTGCCTGGTTCTTCTCAAAAGCAAGGGTAATTTCCCTGACGATGTTCATAACAGTAATGTCATTTGCAATGAAATACTCCTCGGTTTCATTGGCGGCGGCAATTTCGGCCGCATCAAGACTCTTGAGATGTTGTGTTGTAAACGTCAATTGTAATCCGAACAACACCGTAAGCCAGGTGATATGAATCCAGAACACCGTCATCGGAACAAGTGCCATTACTCCATAAACCGTGCTGTACAGTCTTAGTTCGGTCACACAATATCCGAAGGCACTCTTAGCTAAGATCCAAACCAGCGCCGCTACCGCCGCACCCCAGATGGCGGCTTTTGCCTGGACCTTAGTGTTCGGCAATATGAAATAAAGAGAGAAAAATGCTACAACTGCAACAACATAAGACAGCAACGTTGGAGCAATATTTGACAGAAGGGTTTGTTGTAACCTTGCCAAGGTTGTATATCTAGTATTGGCATATATAACCATCCCAAGAAACAGGGGGCCAAGCGTTAGCAAGGCCCAGTAATTAATCGTCCTTTGCAGAAAATTCCTGCCTCGCGCAACGTGCCAGATGTTATTGAAGGTTTTTTCTATCGTCGAAAGCAGAGCCAGCGCCGCCCAAAGAACGATTGCCACGCTGAACAGGGTTATCGAGCCTTTATTGATGCCCGTGAAAAATTTGCCGACCAGTTCATCCATGTATTCGGTGAGTTTCACCGTTTCTTCCGGAGCTTCTTCATCGAGTGTCATTTCAATAGTTGAAAGGTTGAGCTGTTCATAAACCAGGTTTCTTACCTTTTCGCCTACATCGCTGTAAGCCGGGAATAACTGGAATATCAGAAGTGTTACGATAGCTAAAGGAACAATTCCGAAAATTGTATGGTATGAAAGGGCCGCTGCTTGACGACCTGCATAATTCTTCTTTAAAAGTCGGACACAATGGGACCACAATTTTATCTGAAAGACAGCGAAGCGCCCGGCCTTGCCGAGCTGCGCGGTAGGTGTGGATAAAAGCTCCTTAAGCGTCAACATCTTTATGCCCTTTCATTTCAAGGTTATATCGGTCGATTCAGGTGAAAACCTGCGTAAAAATGATGGGCTAACCAAAGATTATTTATCGGCCGGTGACGATTATTACAACAGAACCCGCCGACTCAAACTATTGAAACAGTTCATCAAGGCCCCTGCGCAAGTGGTACTCTATTTCTTTCTGTAGCTGACCTTCCAGAAGTTTACTCAGGTCAAACTCCGGCTTATCGACCGTTCCTGTAAGCGGCACCGTAATCCTCTGACCCTCTCTATTTCCCTCGAGCTTAAACGTTTCGCCGCCGGTAGTATAAGGTAAAGTTACATTCATATCCAAACTCTTATCCAGGCCGATAACTCCTCCGAAATTGATCGGATTGTCACCAATATCCATCTGCATGTTATCATACCTGACAAAACCTCCTCGTAACTCAAACTTGGTCGGACGAATAGTGATATCCGAACTGCGAACAGTTGCGTCAAAAACTGAAAGAATCGTACCGAGCAAATCCGATGCCCGCAAACTAAGCCTTTCCATCGAAACTGTGCCTATAACCTCAATGCTTTTTTTATCATCGGCGCTAAGTGGTATTGCGAGTCGTTCGCAGTTAAAATTAGCAATGCCGCCAACACCGACAGCATCTGCAAAAACAGGATTAAGATATTTTAAAAGTAACTGAGTCGTCCGGTCATCGATTTGAACATCCCTCATTAGCCGTAACGGCTCGGTCGTTTGTAACAATGGGGGCTTTTGTCTGAAATCCACCTGGCCTGCAAAATTGAATTGGCCTCTATTAACGGTCGTTTCCATAGGTGCGATTTTTAACAATCCATCGTTGACTCGAACATCAAAATCGGCTGGACCGAAATCAAGCCCCATATAATCGGCACGTTCGAAACCCAATGTGGCATTGGCTGTCAGATTAGGCAATAGTTGATTTGAATCATTGACGGGATACTCACTTGTAAAACTTACAGTATCTTTTCTTTTGCCTTGCAGCGTTAGACCCTCGGGCAAATACGGCCCTGCTACGGTACTCACCGCCGACCAGTCGTAATCAAGTTCGGCCCGCCCTGACAGCATGGTTTCGCCCGACTCGGTCTTTTGGGTGAATTGACCTTTTTCGACTTTTATCTGGGTGCTTTCCAGCCGCAGATTTTTGATAGTTTTTCCATCCGGACCAATTTCAGCTTCAAAAGCAAGCGAGACTTCATCTTCCTCTAAAGGTTTTTGGCCGGGGTAGATGAGTTTTAAATCTTTAATCTTTGTCGAGTCGGTAGTAATTTTATAGACATCA
>JASFMF010000268.1:0-4049 GCA_050117705.1 Phycisphaerales bacterium | reverse complement strand
TTCTTATTGGCCTGCTGTTTAACTGGATTAATCTAATCCGAACTAAAAAAATAATGGAGCTGTTCTTCGACAAGGGCGGCATTATGGGAGGATGGATTTACGCAGGAGGCATATACGTTGCGTACTATATGATAAAGCATAATTACAGGCAGCTGCCTTCGGGAATGAGCATATTTTTATTGGTCGGCCTGCCCTCACTTTTACTGTTTATTAAAGAGCCCTGCCATTATTTTAAACATCAGGCGAACGAAAGGTTCAACCCGCTTATAATTCTGAATTTCATTATGCAGTGGCTTGTTGAGCTTCTTGAAATTTTTAGCGGCTATCTTGCCAACACACTTTCTTTCATGCGAGTGGCCGGACTCGGCATTGCACACGTCAGCCTGATGATTTCCTTTTTTACTATCGCCGAGATGACCTCCGGCATTGCATCTGTTGTCATACTTATCCTTGGAAATGTACTGGTGATTGGCCTCGAAGGCCTCACTGCAGGCGTACAGGCTTTGAGGCTTAGTTATTACGAATTCTTTACGAAATTTTTCCACGGAACGGGAAAGTTATATACACCAATTTCCCTGAATAGTAGTTACAAATAAGAAAGGACGGAAGACAGTGAACGAACCAAGAAGAAAATTGAAATTACACATTACCCAGAGTTTTATTGTGCTCTTTGTTGTAATGGCAATAATTGGAACAGTTTTTTGTGCCAGAGTTTTCGCACAGACATCCAATGAACAAGAGACCGCACAAATGGAAAAAATTTCGGGAAATGTCAATGCTCAAGTTATGAAATATGCCCTTATTGCCGCCGCCGCCGCTTTTGGTCTCGGCGCCATTGGTGCCGGCATTGCAATATCTCATGTCGGTGCCGCGGCAATGGGTGCAGTCGCTGAAAAACCGCAGATTGCAGGTCAGGCCCTTATCTTTGTTGCACTCGCGGAAGGTATTGTCGTATTTGGTTTTATTACGGCCTTAATGATTCTCGGTAAAGTATAACAATAAGATGAAGTACTCTATTATAGGTGATGAGGATACGGTCATTGGTTTCGGGATCTTAGGTGTGCCCGGAAAAGTTGCCACTAATACTGATGAAGCACAACGTGCTTTTCAGGCATTACTGGATAACAAAGATATCGGTATCATTATTATCACCGAACGTATTGCGGATATGATTCGCCCGATAGTAAACAAATACCTTTTTACCATAGGTTTCCCATTGGTCGTTGAGATTCCGGACAGAAACGGCACGAAACCCGGCAGGCCCGGAATCAAAGAAATGGCCAATGCCGCTATCGGAATAAAATTATGATATCCGGACTTCTTTGTTGTACGATGTTGTAATATCGAAAAAGAGGTTCTTTTCAAAAAGGCGTTGATATTTATGGAACCGACGGAAAAAGAAAAAGCCGCCCTTATTTCAGGCATTGAAGCCGATGCGCATACTGAAGAGCAGGAAATAATTAAGGAGGCGGAAAACCAGGCGGCTGAAAAGAGAAAATACACCGACCAGAAAGTTGAATCTTTATTGAACGATGCCCACAAAGAAGCCCAACAGCAGGCCGAAGCGGTGAAAAAGAAAATGCTCTCCGACGTCAAGCTTGAGCTAAAGCGCCGTTCCATGCGTATTCGGGACACCGTTATGCGGGACATTATGGACAGGGTCGAAAAGAAACTTAATTCAATGAGCGGCGACGCAGGCTACAGGACGGTCCTGATAAACTGGATTACAGAAGCCGCAATTGGCCTGGGTGCGGAATCCGCCAAAATCAACGCTTCACAAGAGGAACTGGCATTAATCAACGACCAAATGATTTCGGAGGTCTCGGAAAAAATCCGAGCGAAAACAGGCAAAGAAATAACACTGCAATTATCGGATAAACCCCCTTTAAAATCACAGGGTATTGTTTTGGCAGCCGCAGATGGACGTACCGCTTTTAACAATCAGGTCAGGACACGAATTCTACGTAAAGAGCGTGAAATCCGAATGGCCATATACAACGCCCTATTTGCTGACAATCGAAAAGAATAATAATGAACGACAGAATTATTGGACAGATAAAACGAGTTAACGGCCCTGTAATAGAGGTAATGGGAATCACCGACGCTGAGATGTTCGAGTTGGTCTGGGTCGGTGAGGAACATCTTATCGGTGAGCTGATTAAACTCGAAAAAGACAGCGCCGTTATTCAGGTCTATGAAGATACTACGGGAATCGCCCCTTATGACCCTGTATATGGCGCTGGAATGCAGCTTTCCGTGGAACTGGGTCCCGGAATGGTCGGCACTATCTATGACGGCATCCAGAGACCTCTTGAAGCTATTCGGGAAATTTCCGATATTTATATAAAACGCGGAATTTCTATGCCCTCGCTGAATAAAGAAAAGAAGTGGCATTTTGTCCCTTCCGTGAGAGAAGGTCAAACCGTCTTCGGTGGAATGGTCCTTGGAACCGTCCGCGAGACGGAAAACGTACTACATAAAATTCTCGTTCCGCCGAAAGATAAAGGCGTTCTCGAATCGGTTGTACCCGAAGGAGATTATACCGTACAGGACGTTATCGCGGTATTAAGGACGGATGATTCACACAAAAAAGACCTCTTTCTCATGCACAGATGGCCTATTCGGGTTCAGCGTCCGACAAAGAAACGTCTTACCCTTGACATTCCGCTTATCACCGGACAGCGCGTTATCGACACGCTCTTTCCCGTTGCAAAAGGCGGAACCGTATCCATCCCCGGAGGTTTCGGCACCGGAAAAACAATGTCGCAGCAGGCTGTGGCAAAGTGGTGTGATGCAGACCTTATTATATATATCGGCTGTGGTGAAAGAGGCAACGAGATTACAGATGTGCTGACCGAATTTCCGAAGCTGATTGACCCAAGGAGCGGGCGATCACTTATGGAACGAACCATTCTTATCGCCAACACATCCAATATGCCGGTTTCTGCACGAGAGGCAAGCATCTACACAGGGATAACCATGGCGGAATACTTCAGAGACCAGGGCTTTCACGTAGCCGTCATGGCGGATTCGACTTCGCGCTGGGCAGAAGCGCTTCGCGAACTGTCGGGGCGTATGGAAGAAATGCCGGCCGAAGAAGGCTTCCCTGCTTACCTGCCGACAAGAATAGCTGAGTTCTATGAACGTGCAGGTTCAATGGAAACATTAAACGGCGATGAAGGTTCCGTTACAATCATCGGGGCAGTATCTCCGCCGGGAGGTGATTTCTCGGAGCCTGTAACTCAGCACACGAAAAGATTCATCCGGTGTTTCTGGGCACTGGACCGCAACCTTGCCAACGCCCGACACTATCCTGCAATTTCGTGGCTTGACAGCTACAGCGAATACCTCAATGATATAATTCCATGGTGGTCACAGCAGGTTGGTTCGCAGTGGCTTGCCGACCGGGCGGAAATAATGGAATTGCTGCACAAGGAAGTAAGACTTCAACAGGTAGTTAAATTAGTCGGCCCCGATGCACTGCCGGATTCACAGCGGTTTATTCTGGAGATATGCACGTTGTTTAAGAACGCCTTCCTGCAGCAGAACGCATACGATAAAATCGATACCTTTTCGACCATTCAGAAACAGGCAAAAATGCTGCACATTATTGTTAATTACTGGAGGCGCGGTTCCGAAGCGATAAAAAATGGAGCAACGCTTATTAAATTAAAAAAACTGAAAGTGTATCAGGATATAATAAAGATGAAATTTACAATACATAACGAAGACCTTTCCGGTCTCGACAAAATTGAAGCACGTCTGGAGCGTTCGATGGACCAGTTGGAGGCGTTACATGCCTGAGATAAGAAATAGAAATCTTTTGTCCGGCCGTGAGTATATCGGCGTTGATAAAATCGACGGAGCACTCGTCTTCGTCAGTAAAACACACCCTGTAGGATACAGAGAGCTTATCGAATGCATAGACCACCAGGGAAATCGGCGACTGGGGATTGTCCTGGAATCATCAACTAATTTCGTTGTAGCACAGATATTTGAAGGGACATCAGGCCTTACTCTTCCGGATACGCGTATCCGGTTCTCCGGCA
>JASFMF010000267.1:0-4056 GCA_050117705.1 Phycisphaerales bacterium | reverse complement strand
AAAGGCAGGTTCGAGATGGCTCACGGTGGAACTTTACTTTTAGACGAGATAACCGAAACACCAATAAGATTTCAGGCGAAGCTTTTGAGGGCGCTCGAGCAGCAGGATTTTGAGCGTGTGGGTGGAAACGAGAGTGTGAGAGTTGATGTTCGAATCATAAGTACTACGAATAAGGATTTATTACAGCAGGTGCAACAGGGTAAGTTTCGTCAGGACCTTTATTATCGGTTAAGCGGAGTAAGATTAGTTGTGTGTCCCTTAAGAGAGCGCAAGGACGACTTGAATGATCTTGTGTGGTACTTCGTCAACCTCTATGCTCGGGAAGTGCAGCGTCATATCACAAAGCTTGACCCTGCAATGATGGATATCCTGGCAAAATACCACTGGCCGGGTAATGTCCGCCAGTTGCGTAATGTCGTCCGGACATCTTTAATTTTAGGTGTTGGCCAGACTTTGTCGTTGGCTGATGTATCTTGGCTCTTTGATGAATTGCAGCCGCTCCCACAGGAAAGAAGAAATGATTATGCAGTCCGTAGCCCGGCGGTGAATTCATATCATTCGGGACAGAGTGATATGATTGAAGATTCATTAAAAACGAATACTTCTCGGATATCGAATCTGGGAGGAGTACCACTTGAGCAGGTGGAGAAGCGGGCGATTTTGGATACTTTACGTCAAACAGGAGGAAATCAGACCAGGGCTGCAAAGGTCTTAGGTATAAGTGACAGAACGCTGCGGGATAGAATACATAGGTACCGAAAACAAGGTTGCCTTCAGTTGGCATGATTAAAAACTTTTTGTAATAGATAGTTGAGGCAGAAAAATGGCAGATACTGATGAGAAAGAAAAACAGGAAGCGGAGGGGAAGAAGGATGAAAAGAAAAAAGATAAACAGGAAGATAAAAAATCCGAAACGGGTGATAAGAAGTCTTTAATAAGCCGCCTTCTGCCGGGATTGATAATAGCTGTTGTAATGGTAGTTTTTGCCGGTGCTGGTTTTACTCTTAGTAGGTTATTTGCCGGTTCCGACATGCCTGAGTCACCTGAGCAGGATCAGTTAACTCAGCAGGCGGAAGATGCCGAAGTTGCGGCTGATGGTTCACAAAAGGGTTGGTACTACAATTTGGAACCTGTCGTTGCAAATCTCGATGTGCCCGAGGTAACTCGCTATGTCCGCGCAACTTTAATACTTGAAATGAGTCCGGATATGGATGAAGAAGAAGGCACGGCTTTTTTAGATGAGAAAAAACCAATTTTAACGAATTGGCTTACTGTTTACCTTGCGAGTCTTAGTATTAATGATATTAGAGGGGAGAGCAGTCTCAAGAGTATCCAATCGCAGATACTTGACTCTTTTAATGAAAAGCTTTTTTCTGACTCCAAGCCTAAAATCAAGCACATTCTGTTTAAGGAATTCGCTGTACAATGAGTAGTGGGACTAATAGTTTAAGCAATGAAAAGATCCGCAAGCTTCTTATGGCCGTTGGTTCCGGGCCGATGGAAGATACTTCAGGTATTAAAGCGACTGAGTATAATTGGAACCAGCCACATTATTTCGACCGCAAGCAGCTAAACAGGCTCGACGATTTCACAAAAAAAGTAGCCAGAGAGATGGCGGT
Source organism: Phycisphaerales bacterium (assembly GCA_050117705.1). Taxonomy (GTDB): domain Bacteria; phylum Planctomycetota; class Phycisphaerae; order Sedimentisphaerales; family Anaerobacaceae; genus NIOZ-UU13. The sequence goes on along the minus strand of JASFMF010000267.1, from coordinate 2,437 downwards.
AAAATTTGTTGTTTTTTGCCATAGTGAGTTCGATGTCGAAGTTGTGTCAACAACCCAACATTTTGCCGCTGAGCTTATTGATGAGGCTCTGGATAGTAAAGAGAATGATTACTATCTTGCTTTTGAGTCTGAACAGGGCCAACAATATGGACTTATCAGCATACCTACTCAGACTGCATTCATTTGGGCGACACAATTACTTGGTGACTCTGAATCCGAAGAGGATTCAGGTAGAGATTTATCACAATTGGAGGAATCACTTTTATTAGACTTGCTATCGGGTCTTATTGATGCTTTTTCTCATAAAAGCTTGGATATCCGGCCAGCTAAAAGTCTTGTTCGAAGACTATTTCCTCTTGAACTAAAAGGAACGGAAGAGCTTTGTAAAGTGTCTTTTAGCGTCAAGAAGGCCGATCAGGAAAAAACTACTGAGACGTACATCTTAATACTCAGTAGTAAGCTGGAATCTATTGTGGGTAAAGCCGAACAATCATCAAGTGGGTTCTCTGCTGAGGAAATCTCCAAAGCAATTCTTGGTCGTATGCAATTAATGCCGGTTTGTGTCACGGCGCAGCTGGCTTCAACGGCACTTAATCTTGATGAAATAATGAGTCTTGAGGTGGGTGACGTATTGTTGCTGAATAAAAAAATCGAAGACCCGGTTGAGTTGATAGTAAACGACCGAATCGCTTTTCTTGGCCAACCGGCTAAATCAACCGGTAAACATGCGGTGGTTATTACTGAGCTGTGTAAGGATGAAATATAAACAATATATTCCTGCTTTTGATGGAATGGTAAATGTTACTTTTAGGCTCTGTCTTGTAGGGCTTTGAAGTAAAAAATATAGCAAAAATTGAATAATTAAAAGGAAATCAAAATATGGCAGAGACAGATGAAGCCGTGGAAGCTCAAACAGAGGCACAATCAGTGGAATTTTCTGAAGCTTCTGCGATGGGAGATATGGGTGGCGGTGGTAGTATCGAGCTTTTACTTGATGTGAACATATCTGTTACTGTTGCTATTGGGCAGACGGAGATACCTGTCCGCCGGCTTTTGCAGCTTGGCCCTGGTTCGGTATTGGAGCTTGATAAGTCGATTGATGAGCCTGCGGATTTATATTTGCGTGACACCAGATTTGCTACGGGAAGTGTTGTGGTTGTGGATGGCCGCTTTGCTATCAAAATTAAAAAGATTCTTGGTCTTGGCGATTCTGCCATGTGAACATGAATTTGAGAAGGAATTATGATGACAGATTCTGTTAAATCAAATTCAGCAGGAGCAGGCAGCCTTGGTGTGCCTTTTATGTCCCACAGTAATATTATTTTAGCTGTAGGCATGGTGACGATTCTTGCTACCCTTCTGGTTCCTTTGCCGACAGTAATACTGGATATTCTTTTGGCTTGCAGTATTTCGTTGGCAGTGTCTGTTTTAATAATTACACTTTCATCAAAAGAAGCTCTTGAGTTATCTACATTTCCTTCGCTGCTTCTTTTCGGAACGCTTTTTCGTCTTTCCCTTAATGTTGCTTCGACAAGATTGATACTTTTACAGGGCGATGCCGGAAATATTATCAAAGCCTTCGGTGGTTTTGTTGCTGGCGGTAGTCTTGTCGTAGGCTTGGTTATTTTCTTAATTCTTGTTGTTATTCAATTCATAGTAATCACTAAAGGTGCCGAACGAATAAGCGAGGTGTCTGCTCGTTTTACCCTTGACGCTATGCCCGGTAAGCAGATGGCGATTGATGCTGATCTTAATGCGGGGATTATCACCGAGGCCCAGGCCAATGAGCGCAGAGCTAAAATTGTCAAAGAAAGTGAATTCTATGGCGCAATGGATGGTGCCAGTAAATTCATTCGCGGCGATGCCAAAGCTGGAATTATAATCACTGCTATTAATATCATCGGTGGTATAGCAATGGGCTACTCACGAGGCATGACGGTTACCACTGCCATAAAGACCTATTCGATTCTTTCAATTGGTGATGGACTTGTTAGTCAGATACCATCGATGATAATCTCCATAAGTTCAGGTTTTCTTGTTACTAAAATTTCCTCAAAGCAAAGTGTCGGCCAGGACCTCGGCAGGCAGTTTCTTAAGGCCGGTGAGCCGTTGACAATAGCGTCTTTCATCATAGCCGCATTGGCACTTGTGCCCGGCTTGCCTCCAATACCATTTTTGTTATTGGCTGTAGGTGCTGCTTTAGTTGGACGAACCGTCACTAAATCTGAAAAAACGCGTCCTGAAAAGCTTGATAAGTCAGCTAAGCCAACAGAAGCTGATAAACAGCCTGTTGAAGAATTATTGGATATTGACAGAATTTCAGTACAGGTTGGCGTGCGATTGATTACTCTGGTGGATCCTCGCAAAGACAGGGCTATTTTTGAACGTATTGGTGCGTTGCGGAGGAAGTTTGCGCAGGAGCTTGGTATAGTTATTC
>JASFMF010000266.1:0-4068 GCA_050117705.1 Phycisphaerales bacterium | reverse complement strand
TTTAGCAGGTACCAGGCCATTAGGTATTCGAAAGCCATACGATTTTGGCTGTTTTTCTCCAGCAGCCAGGAAAGCAATCTTTCCTTAGGTAGAGAATGAGTTGGATAATCCTTGTCCAGCAGCAATGAACGCAGATGCTGAATGTAGTGGTCTTTTGATAGATTTGGGTCGGTTTGAATATGGTCTAAGTAGTTCCTGGCCCACTTGGCGTGAAAGAGAGTTTTGTTAAGTGCGCTGAGGTAGATTTTTGCAGAGTTTAAATTGCCCTTTACCATATTAATCAAAGCCAGTTGTTGCAAAATCATAGGGCGATCCCCAAGTCCTTCGAGACATTCGGTCAGGGCGTTTTCAGCTATATTAATAGCACCGATATCTAAATATACATTGAAAATCTGCCAGTGTGTCCATTTGTAGTCCGGGTTGGAAAGAAACAGGTAATCAATGTTTTGCGGCCAGGAGAACATGTCGTAGCCGAGCCGGCCTCTATGGTATAAGGCCCTGTTTACTGCATGAGCAATTATAGGGTCATCGGGATTGCGCTGAGCGGAAGTGAGCAATTCCGGCCACATCCTGTGATAGGAATAATAGTCAACTTTAAAACGTGTTCTGAGGTTGTCATTGCGTGAAAGATAAACGGCACTGCCGGCAATAGCTAATAGAAGCAGTGATTCGATAGTCCAACCAAATTTTGGCGAGTGTTTGTACCAGGAAAATATGTTTGCGGTCAGATTAAAGGATTTTTTTCGGTTCTTTTTTGCAGGTTCTTTTTTCTTTCGACTTTTTGAAAGGTGGAGTCTTTTTCCGAGTATTTGCCAGAAGCCGAATACAAGAAGTGTCAAAGACGGGAGCAGATAAAGTATATAAACTAATGTTATCGCTCTTTTGCGGCTTTCATAGTGGAGGATTTTCCAGGAGAAAGGCAGAAGGTTGCAAAAGGCATCGATAATACTGACACGCAAGATGAGAACGCCTATTATGTATGGAATAAAAGCGGCGGATAATAAATAAAATAAGCTTGTTTTCCATCGAGACCTGTAGGTTAGCTCATAAATTGCACAAATAATTGCAAAAAATAAGAATGCTCCGCCGGCAAGATAATACAGGATTATAGACAGAAGTAGGAAAGTGCTTAAATAGTAAAAAGCTTTTGTTCGTGATGCGGTTATTTTTACGTACAAACATACTGCAACCAGTGCAATCAACAGTGCTAACGTTGTTGTAAAATGATAAGCGTACTGAGTGTAGATGATAAGCAGAAAAATCGGTACACTAAAGCAAATCCCGCACATTTGCTGTAAGTTTGCAGCTTTCAGCAGATAGTCGAAGCAAAAGTAGAGTAACCACACCTGTGCTGTTACTACAAGAGCACCAGCCCAGGAATAATAAAAGAATTGCGACAGAAAAGCGGATAGATATTCTATAAGTCCTCCCGGGTATTGCAGAAATGTTATAAAAAAAGGCCAGCCTTTGTAGAAGGTTGGAAAATTTGTAATAACACCGGCTCCGTGAAACATTAGACGCAGGTCAATATAGAGCCAAAGATATAGGTAGAAGAGAATAAAAAAGATGAAGCCTTGTAAAAGCTGCCCTATGTTCGGATTTAAATATCTCTTTATTGTGTCTCGAGCGCAAGATTGCACGACCGAGCTTTCCTCTGAAGAGTTTGGTAGCGAATTCGACATCGCTTTCCTATAATTAAGCTTCTTAAAACTTAAGCTGCCGTTAGAAAAATCTTAGACGAAATTGTATCAGGCTCATGGTTATTAAGTATATCGAATTTCGTATATACAGCAAGTAAACATCATTGTGTGTTTTCTGAAAAAATTAGCTTCGACTAATTTTACATCGGGAGGGCATCAACTTTCTGAGCGAGGGGATGTGGTTTAAATGGAAAGATTTCCTGGACGGAGATAGATGAGTTTCATTTCCGGGGGAACATAAGCACGGCACTTTATTTAAGGCTCCATATCCAGCTTTTGAAGGTTTGAAAAAATACTGCGTATTAGATTAGTTAACATTAACATAAGGTATTGGTGAGCAACGTATATAAGGCCTGATATATTTTATGGAGTGTGGTTATAGTCGTTTAATCCCGGAGAAGAATCATTCCGATAAATTCCGTTTGATTTTACAGTGAGCAAGCCCATGTCGCAGGAAGATTAGATAATTGAAAGGTTGGCTTTGCTTTCTGGAATTTCTACACTAAAAAAGAGATTGTTATTGGAACAATGCCTGAATTTCAATTTATAAAAATCGTTGATATCAAAGAACGCTCAATTCGTTGAATATTTGCATTTCTTTTTATGGCAGTCTTAATATTTACCGATGTTTTGTTTGATTGCAGCACGTGCTATGTAAGTAGCATAGTGGTGGTTAATTCAAGTCAGCTTGGGGGCTTAACTTGGATCAAGGTGGAGGAAAAATTACAACGCAGACGCAAGGCATTACTTAATTAGCAATGAAGACTCTTGGGTTGTTTTAGGATAAGAGTGACGTAGTATGAAAATAAGGCAGAAACTTATTTTAGGATTTGTGGGTATTGCTTCGTTAGTGGGAGTAGTTGGATACATCGCAATAGATACGAGCAAGAAGGCATTACAAAAATCTATCGGGGAAACATCTATAGCGCTGGCTGTCCGGATAATGAATGATATTGACAGGGACGTATGCAATAAAATTGAGATCTTTCAGGAGTATTCTACAAATTTGATATTACGAGAGGCGGTTTTAGAATCAAACCGGGAATTCGATGAATTGGAGGACGCACAGGCTTTCATTGAAGAAAAAGACAAGGGATGGATTTCTATTCCCGAAAATGAATTATCAGCCTTTATGCTTGAATTACTAAAGAGCAAACTATCAGTGGAATTAAGGGAAAAGATAAGATTCTATGAGAATTTAGATGGCTTTGAGGTTTTCGGTGAGGTTTTCGTAACGAACAAATACGGAGCGAATGTTGCCCAGACGGGAAAAACTTCCGATTATTATCAGGCGGATGAACAGTGGTGGCAGGCTGCAAAGAAAGACGGCTTGTATATAAGTAATGTCGGATATGATGAAAGTGCCGGTATTTATTCCATAGATATTGGGATAAGAATTGATGACGAAAACGGCGATTTTCTGGGTGTTATGAAGACTGTTTTAAATATCGAGGAAGTAATAAGTATAATTGATAAAACCGCAGAATTCTCAAAATATGAGACTGTGGATTTCATCTTATTTAATGAAAGTGGCAATGTAGTATATGACAGGGATGGGGTGTTTGAACCTTTTGAAGATATATCTGATAAAAGGTTTTTTAGGCAAATAACAGGCGCAACGGGATTTCTAATTAGGCAGGCAGACGAGAACGACAAGCATGCAAGGAGAAGGGAGCTGTTGGTTTATGCACGTTCCAATGGTTATAAAAATTATAGAGGTCTGGGCTGGATTTTATCTATTGAGTATCAAACGAAGGAGCTGTTTGCTCCTGTTACCAAATTAAGAAACTTCATATTAAGTATTTCACTTATACTGACAACGATATGTGTAATGATGGGTTTTTTGATATCGAATTCTATCTCTGAACCTCTTTCGGTGCTCAGAAATGCTGCGGTCAAAGTCGGCGAAGGGCACTTAGGTATCGAAGTTGATATCAAGCCGGGCAATGAAATTGGACAGTTGGCAGAATCGTTCAATAGTATGATTCTTGATTTACAGAAAGCGCAAGCTTCTCGTGATGAGGAAATGAACGAACGCTTAACCGCTGAAACCGAACTTGAGCAGAAAGTTATAGAGCTGGCTCAGGCCCGCGAGGAGGCGCTTAATATGATGGGCGATGCAGAAAAGGCTCGGGAGGAGGCTAAGAAGTCGCTGGATGTTACGGAAACTATACTGGAAGCGATACCCGTCGGTGTAATGATTGTGGGAAAAGACAAAAAAGTTCGTAAGGTGAACCATACTGCCTTGGAAATGATGGGCTATGCTCCAACCGAGGCCGAGAAAGTAGTCGGTACTATTTGTTGTGATATTATGTGTACAAGGAAACAGGATAAGTGTCCTATACTTGACTTGGACGAGACGGTGAAT
>JASFMF010000265.1:0-4084 GCA_050117705.1 Phycisphaerales bacterium | reverse complement strand
TTAGTCACATCATCAGCTAATTCTCTTCGTGTATTTATCTCAAATGATGACAAAAGTTCTCTCCAACAGTTAGACTATCCCTTTGGAAAAGAGTCGGAAACTATTTATTCCGAGTATTTGGCCAGCGCTGATTTTAATAATGATGGGTTGCCCGATCTTACCGCTACATACGATTTCCGCGATCGCGTCTACGTTATTTTAAATGATCTTACTCCGGGTCGAATGCCAAGCGCTGATGTAGCCCCGCTGCCGGCAGTCCCGTCACCTACGCCCACTCCTATTCCTATGGAAATAATAGCCGGCTGGAATGATTTCGCAACTCATGCTCATTTCTCACTAGGCGTTGTTGTTAAAACTAAAAATTGGGGAAGCATTCCCATCAAATGCAATCAATATATACTAATCGAAAAACCCAATGGGCAATACCTATCTGTTGTAAAAACATCTCCTTTCGGAACTTCATGGTCTTTAACGAATTGCACAAGGCAGGGGATTGCTCCTATAGTGCGGGACACATGGCCGATATATCATGGCACTGAGACGATTTTAAACATACAGACATCCAATATCCCCAAAGGCAATTACAAGCTCATCTCTGCCATAGTAAAACCAAAATCGCTTCACAAAGCGAGAGAAATCCTGGGGATAACGGAAAAAGAAATATCGGTTGAATAAATTTTTAAATTCAACTTGACGATACAACGCTCTTAACCTTGAAAGGGTAGGGGACTCCTTATAAAATCCGGATTTTTTTGCACTAGGAGGAGGCTAAAATCCTGTTTAAACTCTGTGGTGTATGTAACTTAAACATGTTATTATGAAACTATTCTTCGGTAAATATACAGTTTTGTACTCAGTGCTTCTTTTTCCTACCCGCTATTCTCATTTGAACATGAATAAATCTCAGCAATGCGCAATTGACCGGCAAGGTCGTTATAACGATACATGCAAACCAGGAAGGCATGAAAATGATTTTTAAGACTGCTTCAGTAACAGTATTTATTTGTCTGTCCATCTTCTCTACAGCCCTGACATCATCGGTCTGGCCCGAACCGAAAGGAACTAATCTTTCTCGCAGCATCCCCGGCAGCCGGCTGATAAAGTCGGACAACGTAGGCGGGGCATTGCCACTGACTGCTGTAACGACGGGCGATTATAATAATGACGGCATATTAGATCTGATGGCATTCCATCCCCCGGTACCGAACGTACATGCACCCATGCCTGCGCATATATGCACATGGTTGGGTAATGGTGATGGGACGTTTACATGTCAACAACAGCAGAATTTCAGAGAAGGATCGGATGCCCTCAGCGCGGATTTTAACAACGATGGGAAACCGGATGTTATTTATTCGCTGACTTACAGATCTGCCCTGCTTTTAAATAAAGGTGATGGCAAGTTTTTCTCTCCGGAAGGCGATATCGGAGGGGCAGGACTCAAAAAAATGACCGCAGGAGATTTTAATAAAGACGGCAACATGGATATAGCCGCCCCTTATTATCCGGAAGATATGGATTCCGGAAACAGCGTCGGGGTATTGCTGGGAAAAGGAGACGGCACTTTCCATCAACAAGTCCGGTACGACTGTGTAAATACCCCTTCGTCAATTGTAAGCGCGGATTTCAATGGAGATACCTACCTGGATATCGCCGTTTACGGCGAAGGAGCAAATGAAGCCGGCGAAATTTCAGTATTGCTAGGCAACGGCGACGGCACATTTCAGGCCGAAACAAGATATTCTACCGGTCTGAATCCAAACGCTATGGTAAGTACGGATATCAATAGCGACGGCAAAGTCGATCTCATTGTAAGCGGCTCCTATATACCATCAGGGGAAAATTCCATCCCGACCCTGTCTGTTCATCTGGGGAAAGGAGATGGTACGTTTGCTCCGGAAACGAAATATGATCTGATAGAAGGGCTGACAATGTCCCTCCTGAGCCTGGATTGGAATCTGGATGGTAAGATGGATCTGGTAATGGGGCATAGAGACCATTCCTTTAAGTATATTTTCAGTGTTTTAGTTATGCTTGGTAATGGTGACGGCACGTTTTACGGCCAGACGAGTTACTACGTTGACGAATCGCCGTATTCCTCTCTTTTATTAAGTGATGATTACAATAGTGATGGCTGGCCCGATTGTATAATAAGCAGCTCTGTCTATCTGAATAACAAAGGGTCTATCAAGGTTATACCGTACCCCCTTCCTCCTGCTTCGCCTCCGCCGCCGCGGCTTGAATTGGAAGCGGGTTGGAAATATTCAGACTCAGGATATATATTCCGGCTGATTGTAGACCTTAAACATCGTATTAATGATGGAATAGGATATGACGGCTATGTAATTGTGGTTTTGCCAGGGGGCAGAGTATATACAAAAAATTCAAACGGGAAATGGGTAAAAGGCATTGAACCCATAGTGCGAAACGTTACAAACATCAATCCCTTCCGAAAAGTAATGCTGTCCTTAAGACATCCCATACACAAAGGGACAAGCACATTTATTGCAGGCCTGATGCCTCATGGCTATGTACCGACTTCCGTACGGTTGCTGTATTCCGATATCAAAGAATACTCGTTCTAACCTGCGTGACATAAAGGAAGGAAAAGGAATAATGAGAATAACGTTTCTGATAGTAACATTGATGTTTACTATAATCGCGAGGAGGGAAGCAAAAGCCGTTGAATATGGCTATTATGAGTACCGGGCAGCGCCGGCGCCCCTTAACGACATCAATGGCGTGGGCCAGGAGTCTGTGTGGGCGGTCGGAGACAACGGTGTAATTCTCCATTACGACGGAACACAATGGCAACAGGAAGAGAGCGGAGTCGATACCTCTTTATACAACATTTGTGCATTGGATGAAACCCATGCCTATGCGGTGGGATATGGGGCAACTTGCTTATACCGTAACGGCACCCGGTGGATATCTCTGGAAGGTATACCAAGCAGCAAACAAGTACAATGTTTGCCTTCGGGTGAGGTATGGGTTCTGTCTTCCTCGGATATTTACCGTCTTAACGGCACGAATTGGGAAGCAATGGACTTATCCTTCAAAGGCATTCTGATAAGTTTCAGCGTGATCAATGAAACCCAGATGTGGCTGATGAGTTATCACAGAAAATCCAGTATTTACGCCTATCAATACAATGATGGAGAATTAACCGAACATCTGATAGCGGTTAACGACAATTATCCAGGGCTTGAACTGTCCAGTGGAGATATTTTTGCCCTTGATAAAAATAGAGCATGGCTCTGTTATCAGCGGAGTCTTTCTGTGTCGGGTCTATGGGGCGCAAAGGGGTATGGAACTTATTGCTACGACGGACAAGACTGGCAGGAATGTATGGGAGGAATAAAAGTAAGAACCTCGTCCGACTTGGAAGTTTTTACGGCCACCGGCTGGGGTGTATACAAAATATCGGAGAATCAGCATACACTGGTTGAGGAAACGGTCGAGCCGGTTGCCGGCATTTATCCCTATGGCAACGGCGAATACTGGGCGCTTGAGGGTAATTCCATCAGACACTATAAGGACTGGCCTCTATCCAATAGTCCGGTTGGATGCAAATCAGCAACAACGCTTGCCTACGGCACAACACCGGGCAAAGTATATACCTTAAACATAAACGTAACCGTCCAGCCCATCTCTCAGGATTTTGTTTTGTATATTATCGTCAAAACACCGAACGGAAGTTTACATTCAATATTACCGCAAAATGTAATTACTAACGGCATAAGGCCGTACGGAAGGCACTTCGGTAATCTGGAATCGGAAACATCGATCAAAGTCTTGTCCCGCGGACTGCAAAGAGAACTACCAAGCGGGGAATATCAAACCGCGGTCATTCTTATGCCGGTGGGCCGGAAACCTAATTTTGAAAATGCATTAGGTTATTTTATTGAAACGCACAAGTTTTGAGAAACGACCTTGTGTTTGTTTCTTTCCCGCCTGGCTTCGTGCCGCACGGCAGGAAGCCAAGTCCGGCCCACGCCGCTTACATGGATGTCGAAACGGTGGAAGTGCTGGCTAATGGAGAGGGAACCTCGGTAAATCAGGCTAAGAAAAGTTCAACAACGCT
>JASFMF010000264.1:0-4086 GCA_050117705.1 Phycisphaerales bacterium | reverse complement strand
CAACGACGACATGGGCATTGACAAACCGTTCAAACTGCAGAATCTTGCCGGCCTGCAAAGAATACCGCTATCGTTGATTCAGACTCTGGCGATACATTATTCCGGCAGGCCAACGGGGGAATTTATACTGAATGAGCGTGATAATTACCGCCGGTTCATAGAGAAGCTTTATTCGTATGTCCCGGCTGACAGCAACACTGTCGACGACGTTCCTTTTATTATGGAGTTTAAGCCGGACGTGAGGTTTTATTGTGTAAAGAGTATTTCGGTCAAGCGTGTTACTTTAGAAGAGTCTCAGGAAATCAGGACGGCGCTATTGCAGAGGGAAAGTCAAATTCAATCTCAAAGCCTGGCAGCGGTACACTTTAATCCTGAGAATGTACTAAAACGCATGAATTTTAAAGCGGTCGAAGCCGATGAAGAACAAACGGAAGATGATGCCAATGCACCTATGGAATCAGAGGAGGCATCGTGAAGTCGGCGATTTCTAAAGCAAACGATACCCTCTTTCTGTTGACGGTCGGGTTGCTGTCGTGGCTTATTCCCGGCGGCGGGCACCTGATGCTCAAAGAAAACAGGCGTGCGTTTATCATTTTTGTGACTATCATATTTACTTTTTGTATAGGAATATATATCGGTTCCATAGGAATTATCAATCCTGTCGGAGCCAAGCCCTGGTACATCGCTCAAATTATGAATTCACCGATGGTTGCTGTGCTGGGATATTTTGCAACAAAGGGGGATTACCCCGTTTTTGGCAGGCCGAATGAAATAGGCCAGATATATACGAGCATTGCGGGCTTGCTCAATCTTTTATGTGTTGTCAATGCGGTTTATTTGGCTCATCTGAGCAAAATAAGAAACGCCGGAGACTGAAATGTCGCAAGCAGCAGCTTTTATAATAGCAAGCTTTACCGTGCCGGAAAAAATCGGCGCAACTCCGGAATCAATGCTTTGGCTGCTGCCTTTGGTGGCGGCAATAGCCGTTATCTATAAAGCAACGAAGCTGCCGAAAATAAAAACGGTCAATTTCATAAAGGAAAGTACGATTTTATTCGGTTCTATTGTTGTTTTTATGTTTATAACCGCATTGGTCCTGTGTATCACGGCATGGCTGATAACAGAATAACAACAGGAAAAATTTTCTAAGCCTGTCAAGCTTATACTCACTGTATGCAATCTTGCGGCTTTTGCTGTTTTATTCGATGATCTCTTCGGCGGTTTTCTTAAGCACACCTAACTCAACGAGAGCATTAAAAGCGGCTTTTTGTTCTGCTTCCTTTTTATTTGTCCCCCAGGCACTTGGGAAGTGGCGGTTTTCGATAACCACACCCAACTCGAAGCATTTATTATGGTCGGGCCCTTTTTCGTCGAGCAGCACATAAACAGGCGTGGCGTTAGACTGCTCCTGGGCGTGCTGTTGCAAGAGCGATTTGTAATTGCCCTGAGCTTGTTCTGCATCGGCACGCTCAACTAACGAGTTGTATATCCTTAGTATAAAGCTTTGTGCAGCTTCGAATCCGCCGTCTATATAAATTGCAGCAATGGTGGCTTCCAGAACGCCTGCGGCAAGAGAGCCCGACAATGCCCGGCTGGATACCATGCCCTTGCCGACTTTCAGGAATTTGTGCAGGCCGAGCCGTCTCGAAATCTTGGCACAGGTTCCACGGGACACAAGCATACTTTTAATTTTTGTTAAATCGCCCTCAAGATAATCTAAAAATCTTTCGAACAGAGTTTGGCAGATGACCACGGCCAAAACGGCGTCACCGAGAAACTCCAGCCTTTCGTTACTTAACAGACGATTATCGACTGCAGAGGAGTGGGTGAATGCTTTTGCTAAAATTTGCTTGTCGGAAAATGTGTATTCTATTGCCTGCTCAATTTGCTGCAGAGTTTCTTGATCCATATCAATCATGTCCTGCTTCTATAAGAACCCCGCGAGCAGATTACGAACGCCGCCCCAACAACGACCTTCGTAGCCGGCTCTACAGAGGAAATCTTATATTAACAAAGTAAGAGCTAATGTAAAGCTTTTACTTTCAGGGCTTCTGTGCAGTTGAAGCCGATCAACATCTTAGCTGACCATCTGTAAACTTGCCAGAGCCACGAATTTATCATCGGCAAATTCGAAAATGCCGTCAAGACCGGTTACCGTAAAGATGCCTTTAGTTGCCGCTGCAACGCTGCAGAAGACAAGCTGGTGACCACAGTCAGTCAACAATTTACGCAACTTCAGGAGCTTTGAAAGACTCGAAGAAGTGATAATGTCGATGCTGGAAAAATCTACGACTACGTTGCAGTCACCTCGGTCACGAACCATCTCCGTAATTGTCTTGAGCTCATCTCCCATTTCCGGCTCCTGGGGTAAGTCAACGAGAATAATGTCTTCCGACCAATCTTGGATCCCCATATTAATCTCCTTCTTTCAAACCAAAAAAAATCTTCGAGCTCCCATTTTACCAGTTATTGTGTAATTAGGAGCCCAGGTGCGAGCCTAAGCTCAATTAGTTTTATAATCCAATGTGTATCTTTTTACTTTTTTATATATTTTTTATCGGCAGAAGTTCCGGATGAGTTAAGAAAAGAAAAAATAAAAGAGATTTTATCAGCTTTTATATATCGGCCCATAAAATCCCTATTTCTTCTATTCTTGGATTAGTTTGCAACAGGCCTTGTTGAAAAAAGAGAATTTTGTCTGAACTTTATAGCTTTCGGTCCAGCTTGCGGTAGCTGACGGCCTCGGCAATGTGTTCGGGCCGGATGTTTTCAGTGCTGTCTAAATCGGCTATCGTACGTGCAACCTTGCAAATCTTATCGTGGGCCCGGGCGCTTAATCCGAATTCAATCATAGCCTGTTTTAAGATGAGTTCGCTTGGCGAATCGAGCCTGCAGAATTTATCTACCTGTTTATGACTCATTCGCGCATTTGTCATAATTGCACCGTTGCCGAATCGTTGCGCCTGAATGCCTGCGGCCCTGACAACATCCTGCCTAATTGCAGCCGAGTCGAGCCGGCTTGATTTGGAGCGCAGCTTGCTGAAACTTATCGCAGGTACGTCGATATGAATGTCAATTCTGTCCACCAAAGGGCCAGAGACTTTTGACAGGTATCTTCCAATCTGACCCGGTGTGCACTTACATCTTCTGGCCTCAGACCCGAAATAACCGCACGGACAGGGATTCATTGCCGCGACGAGCATAAACTGAGCTGGAAATCTGATGGTCTTTTTTGCGCGTGAGACAATAACAAAGCCATCCTCCAGCGGCTGGCGAATCATTTCGAGGACGTGTCGTGGAAATTCGACAAATTCGTCCAGGAATAATATTCCGAAGTGAGCAAGAGATAATTCTCCCGGCCGGGGCGTTGTTCCGCCGCCAATCAGGGCCGGCCCGCTTGCCGAATGGTGAGGCATACGAACGGGACGGGTTGCCAGTAAAGCCTTATTTTTGCCCAACAGGCCCACCGAGGAATACACACGTGTCGTTTCGAGGGATTCTTCAAGACTCAAAGCCGGCAGAACCGTTGCTACTCTTTGCGCCAGCATTGTTTTTCCCGCTCCGGGCGGGCCTATCATCATTATATTATGGCCTCCGGCGGATGCGACCGTCAGTGCCCGTTTGACGCTTTCCTGCCCTTTAACGTCTGCGAAATCGACTTCGTAATTAGACGCTACATTGAAAAGCTCCTCAACGTCAACAGTAATTGTCTCCAGCTCCAGTTGCCCGGATAAAAACCCCGCCGCCTGTGCGAGCGAGCCGATGCCGAATACCTCGATGTCGGAAACTACAGCGGCTTCATTGGCATTTTCCAAAGGTACAATCATTCTCGTAAAACCGTTCGCCGCGGCCGTCATGGCCATACTCAATACGCCGTTGACCGGTCTGACCCTGCCATCCAGGGCCAGCTCCCCGACAATTATAGTCTGGTTGAGAACCGAACCGATGAAAAGACCCTGACCCATAAGCATACCAAGGGCGATAGGCAGGTCGAAGGCGGGGCCTACCTTTTTCACATCAGCCGGGGCTAAATTTACTACTGATTGGGTTTTAGGGTATTTATAGCCGCTGTTGACGATTGCGCTT
>JASFMF010000263.1:0-4096 GCA_050117705.1 Phycisphaerales bacterium | reverse complement strand
CTGGATTCAGGTCAATGATTCAATCGAATGGGACAGTGAAAACTCGCTTACTTTGACAGCAAATGGTGACCTCTTTGTATATGATGTAATTAGCAACGATGGTAATGGAGATTTAACGCTGTTTGCCGGTGGTGATATAGATATAGATTATGCCGTTACCCTTGCCGGCGGTCATTTGGAGATGCTCGGCGGTCAGAATAATACAGGCCTATACCCGTATAGCGAAAATGCAGATATTAATATTAACGCTAATATTGAAGCCGCCAGTATGCGGATTAAGAACGGCAACGACACTTCCGGGGAGGTGAGCAATTCCGCTATATATGTTGCTGACGGCGTGCTTATTAAGAGTACCGAGGGTGACATTGTTATGGAGACCGTTCATGATATGATTCTCGGTAATGGCGTTGACGGCACCGTTATAGATTCGGCGGGAGATTTATTCCTGAATGCCGATGAGGATGGTTACGGGACCCCGGATAGTGGTTATAATACGAATCCTCTTAACGGCGGCGACCTGCATGCCAGGGGCAAAATCGATGCCGAAGGTGATATCGAGATGCGGGGTAATGATATCCTGCTCGAAGAATCGGTAAATGCCGGCGGCAATATGACGATAGTCGGCTCCACAAGTGAAGATAATATCACCGGCTGGGGCGATGTTCATGCCATGAGCACCCTTGATGCGGGCGGTACTATCGAAGTTTCCGGCGATGACGATACGCTGTACTTCGACGACAATGTAACCGCAGGCGTGGATATAATACTACACAATAATACGGTTGCCGAGGGCGGCGTAGAGTTCAGGGCCGGTGATAATGTAATTATAGAACCTTTGAAGAACGTAAAGGCCAAAGGCGACCTGACGATTGAAGCGAAAAACGGCGAAATAGATGCCGAATCTTCGGACATTCTTATGCTCGCTGACGATAAAACACTTACCTTGAAACAGTATGAAACCCTGGATATAGAGGCCGGTTTCAGGTCCATAAATAACAGGAACAATACGGACCTTGTTGCCACCAGCACCGGTGGTACGGTCACTTCCGACGAGGCGCATGAGTGGAAGACCATAACAGCAACAGCCGAAGACAGCATTATTCTCAGCGATACCGGTGGTGATATCACGACCAAAGCGCTAACCGCTATGACCGGTAACATCGAAGTAACTGCTGACAATTACGGCCAACATTTAGTAAAAGACGATATAACTGCAGTTGAAGGTGATGTATCTTTATACGCAGATGACGGTATCGTAGTAGATGACGGCAAAACCATTAGTGCCGGTCAGGATGTTAAGATAGGCTTTGACGAGGGGGCACACGCATATGACAGCGATGTGACGCTAACCGGCGAAGGTGAATTAACTGTAATCGCCGGCGACAATATGACATTCGGCGGCGACGTGGAAGCACACGGTGATATTGAGCTGATTGCCGATAACGATGGCGATGATGTCGGCGACGTGTACGCAATGGGTTCTGTAACAACCACCAACAGCGATTTGTATATCGAAGGTGAAGATATTCAAATCGACGGAGCTATTAACATTGCCGGGGACATTGAAATGTATGCCGAAGAAAACATTACTTTGGGCAGTGATGCAGTAGCTGCTGGGACTATGGAACTGTTTGCTGATTACGTTATAGGGACGGATGATTGGGAAGGCGACGGTACCGGCGACTTGAACACTAAGAGCCTGGCTGCTTCCGGAATAGATGGCGCAGCCCAGAATGTTAATGTTGACGGAACAGTTTATTCTAATGGAGAGATTTATTCGGGTGTAGCATTATTTTTGGAGGCGGCCGACAATGTCACACTGGGCGGCACTGTAGAAGCGGTCGGTGGTGATATTTGGTTGATGGCCGATTCTATTGACGATGATACCGGCCTTATGTGGGCCAAGAGCTCAATAACGACCACTAATGGTGATTTGGAAGTCACAGGCGAGGATATTCAAGTTGATGGCGTTGTTGATATTGATGGATACATCATGATGGACGCCGATGATGACCTTACCATAGCTTCCAATGTTTATGCGGATGGCTCAATCGATTTATATTCATCGGATAATACTACACATCTTGGCGGCGACCTTATCGAGGCTACCGGAAATATTACTTTGCACGGCAACACAGTAATGGATGGTGCTAACCAGAGGATAGAAGCGACATCCGGAGCCGTAATTACCGACGACGGAGTTAATGTAGATAAAAGCACTGCCGGTAATCTTGACATAAGAGGCAATACTGGTATTGTGCTTGGCGGCGATGTAACAGGCACAGGCATTGGTGCATCCGATACTATCAACTTCGAGAATAATGTAATCGCTAACGGCTCAGCCGGCCAGAGATTAGATGCCTATGCCGGTACGCTGGATGCGGATGGTCATGTCAATAAGACCACAGCCGGCAGTCTGAACCTTGGCGGTGAGAGTGGAATATTACTGGGTGGCGATGCTACCACCAGTAACGGCGATTTAGTATTTGAAAATGACGTTACAGCTGATGGCACCTGGTACGGCTGGCCTCTTAATCAGAGATTTGACGCTGACGGCGAGGGCAAGAAGCTGATTGCTCAGGGAACTATTACCAAAACCACAGCAGGTGACTTGATGCTTGGCGGAGGCAGTGACGCCGATTATGAAATAGAGCTTGACGGGAACGTAGAAGTTCAGGACGGCAGCCTGACTGTGGGCGATTACTGGTTCAACGACGATACCACGATTGCTGCGGGCGGAATGCTGAAAGCCAGTAAGGACGTAACGGTTAATGGCGACCTGAACGGCGAAGGTGACCTGACTGTTGATGCGGGCAGAGATGTAAAGGTTTTTGGTGACCTGGAAAGTACCGGTGATATGCTTGCCAGTGCCGGTGACGATGTGGAAGTTCACGGCAACGTTGACGGCGAAAGTAACATAACGGTCACTGCAAATGACGATGTCAGGCTGTACGGCAACGTAACCGCTGGCGGGAACCTTGAGATTAATTCATCGAATACTACAACCTATCTGTATGGTGACCATATCGAGGCGACAGGCAACATTCTGTTGAATAACAGCGTCGAGCTTAGAGGAAGCGGCAACCAGAGAATAGACGCTGAAACCGGAACCATGACTGCAAACCGGGATTTGGATAAGACCACAGGCGGCGACCTGAACATTGGCGGCGGCAGTGGAATAGTACTCAACGACGATGTGTACACCGATAACGGCAATCTGGTGTTTGAGGATGCCGTTACGGCCAGTGCTCCTGCGAGCCGTGCCGACCAGGAATTCAGTGCTGGAGGTCACAATAAGCAGTTGCATGCAATGAGCTCGATTACTAAAACCACCGCAGGCGACCTACACTTGAGAGGCGGCTACGGTACCGGTTTTTACGAGATTAATCTTGATGGTGACGTCACTGTTTCCGGGGGAGGCAATTTGTTCGTCGGAGAGGGTATCGATGACACCACCGTTGCTGACGGCAAGACGCTCACATCAACCGGCGGAGATGTCGAGGTATCAGAAGAGCTTTACGGAGAAGGCAACCTGAATATCTGGGCCGCCGATGATGTACGCCTTCACGGTGATGCGACAGTAGAAAACCATTTTGATGCTAAAGCAGGTCAGGAACCCGGTAGAGAATCAGTTCTCAGTACCAAGAACGTTACTGCCGGAAGTATGCGTTTGGAATCCGGCAATCGAAGTGTTGACGGCAGCAACTGGGATACTGTAGAAGTGGCGTATGGCAAGAACCTGACGACCACTGAGGGAGATTTGACTGTCATAGCTGACGACGACATTTATCTCGGTGGCAACGCCGATTCGGCGCACGACTTAAATATAATTGCCAACAGAGATAAATATGCCGGTGGTATTGTCGGCAACGTCAAGGTCGAAGGAAATCTGGAAGCTGACGATGACGTATTTGTCTCCGGTAGAAATATTGATGTCGATGGCAGGGTAACTGCAGACGATGATGTCAGGATGTATGCCAGAGACTTTGCTCATAACGGTGTAGATGGCGATGTCGAAGTCGATGGCAAGGTTGAAGCAGGCGATGATATTACCATCAAAGCAACCGATGATATCAGACTTGGCGGCTCATGGGTT
>JASFMF010000262.1:0-4098 GCA_050117705.1 Phycisphaerales bacterium | reverse complement strand
CCGATGCCGCGGGCCGGGCACATCTTGCGCATCCGGCAACGTTAGGGCTTTCTTTGCTGTTTCCATTGCTTTATAAATCTGAGGCCTTTGTTTATAAAAGGAAAATCTCCGATAGTGTAAATTAGCGGCATTTATCGCATAAGTTACACTCTTTTCATCCAGCTTAATCGCCTGTTCAATAGCTTCAATTGCTTTATCAAGAATTTCAAGGCCCAGCTCAGGGCCGGAATAGTTTGCATAAACCGAATAGAATTGAGAAATTGCAGCATACGCTATTGCACTGGAACTGAAGTTACGTACCAGAGTTAAATATTCCGATTCGAGCGATTGAAGTTTCTTCTTTAATAATGCAGGGTCGCCATCTTTATTAATCACAAGTTTCAATCTTAGAAGATTAACGTGTGCCTCCGGATTCGCCTCTGCTACCTGAACCGACTGCTCCAACAAAGTTATCGCCTGGTCCAAGGCCTCATCTCTTTCCTCCGTACTGCCTCTTGAGGCAAAGATCTCGCCTTTTATTACAGACGCACGTGCTAAATACCAGTAGGCATCGATATTATCCGGCTCGTACTCCAGTACCTTCTCTAAATCTTCAACTGCCTGTGCAAGCGATTCATTCCTGTTAGTAACCGCACCCAGTGATGCCATTTCAAGAATAGCTTTACCCCTGACCAAATACAAATATGGCCCCAAAGCCTGAGGGGCAGCCTTTTTATGTTCTGTACCAAATACATCCCATTGAGCTGTATCCTCCATAAGTAAATCTGCCTTTTCCGCTATTTCCAGAAATTCTGTCGCCTGCTCTTGCACTTCTTGCCAGACTCCCAATGCACCGCTGTCGGCCAATATATAAAAGTACGTCAATCGTCCATATCGCGCTTTTACATTGTTCGGATTTATCCTTATTATTTCATCCCAGCATCCTAATATAAAAGGCCATTCCTTAATTTCGAGGTACATATCTATCATCTTAAAAAGAATCTCTTCCCTAAGAAGGCTAGTCTTTGCCCTGCCATATGCACTTCGAAAACTACTCTCAGCCCTTTTGTAATGTTGTTCTTTAAGTGTCTCATCCGTCGCTTCATGAGCTGCATTTAAAGTGGCCTCAGCATCCTTGATAAGTTCTTTCGGATTTCGGCCTAAATGAAAGATTGCCAAAATAACGCCCAGAACAACAAATACAAAAATAACCGAGCCTACCAACGCAACTTTTTTATTCAGCCTCCTGTTTGCCATAAATTAACCTCGTATCTGATATTTAGTTTCTTAGCTTCTATATATGATGTCCTAATTCTCCCAGTCAGGCCAATGCTCTGTTTCCAATATTGGCAAGACAGCAGCCAGGAGCTTTTCACCGGCTTTCACTGCTTGCTCTTTATTTGGTGGAATCAACGTCTGATTAAAAACAAGCTCTATCTTGCAAAAATACGAATATTTGCGGAAAAGGTTCTTATTCAAAGCTATTCGAGCTTCCTCTCGACTGCCGGCATAATCACCGTTGACCTTAAAGAAATACAAAACCGGAAATTTTCCTCCTCTACGCCTGAGACTGGCTTTGATACCACCAAAAACAAGATGTTTTGCTTTGATTTTCTCCTCGAATCCGGCGTTATTGTTTACTTCAAACGTTATATTATCAGATGCCAACTTCTGAAAACCCCCACCTGTATAGCATTCCTCCGGAACGTGAGGTACCCTATCCGGAAGCTGATAATAAGCAATAAACAACATACATTTTCTAACAGAACTATTAGCCGGCTCATTAGTATCTTCCAAAATCCATTGAATATAATCTTCGGTTCCTAATGCCTTAACTACCTCCTCATTTTCGATTTTATATTTTCCATTTGGTGTCACTCTGTAGGAACCCAAACTGTTCTCATCCAAAAAGCTTAGCGGCTTTTTCAACGGCAGTGGCTCTTTCTTTAGATATACACCGAAACTTTTTACGGCAAGTGACATACCCGCTCCGGCCGTCCCAAGCACAATTACGCAAATCAAAAACGCCGGCTGCAAATAAACCTTTATATTGCTTCTAATATTTCGCATTACGCATCACTCTTGTTAGTCACGGTATTTCTCGTAACAACATCAGCTTCTTCCGTAAATAAATTCGACATAAACCAGGCAAGTAAACCATATATGCCAAATGCTAATGGCAACATCGCTAATCCAAGAACATCATGATAAATACCCTGCGTGTACTTAGGGTGAACCAACACATAAATAAAACCAGTGGTTGTCACCCGCAGAATATTACATAATATCGCAATGGGTATTGTGGAAACTACCAGAACGACCCGCTGCCACATAGGCCGATGATGCAAATAGGCCATAGCCACACCTAAGGCTAAAAAGGCCATTAGCAAACGCATTCCACTGCAGGCTTCGGCCACATTAAGCGACGGCTCAAGATGCTGTCCCTTATAAATCACGTCTATGACAACGCCGTTAACAGTTGCCTGCATCCCGCTAATCAGATTAAGCAACGCAGTTGCCACAACAGCAGCAAGATGCCGCATCGGCATAGTCAGACTAACATAATACCTGCGGGGCAATGGCACGGCGAAAATCAAAAATACTACCGGCAGCCATGTATATTTCACCAAACACCATCCACCTAAAAACAACACAATCGCCCCAAGAGTCGCTATCATTCCAACAGGCCTTAGGTATCCATACTGGAGCTGAACAATGTTAAAAGGATAAAACAAAATGCCAAGAATAAGAAAAAGCAAACCAAAATAATTAGGTTTAAATTGGTCATTTTCTATGCAACTAATAATCTCTTTCTTGCTTTGATTGATGAAGTATAAACTAAACATCGGAATTAGAAAGCCATGCGACCAACTGCTATCGATAACCCACCTATGGACAATCTCCTCAATCTCATTATGGAAAAGATAGGAAAATAAGACACCTATTATTAATATCTTAATGTAATTATGTAGTTTGAGCTGGCGCCACTGTCTTTTTTCAAGTGATATACTTATTTGCTTTTCTCGTGTCTGGGCTTCCATTTTGCTTTTTTATGCAAAGTCAGGCCCTTTTGCAATAGAAGATGTGATTTTTTCCACCATAGTGAATACTAACAGCAGCTAATACCTTTAATTTTAGAACCAACTGGGGAAAGGCCTGTGAGTGTAGTAATCTCTATCCGCAAAATTACGGTCATAAACAAAACCGAATCCGTAAGTAGCTCTGAACGCATTTCGCAGGACCGCACGCCATCTGGAAGTCGGGTGCGTGCCGACATTAATCAAATCATTCGGCTTAATGAAGAAATCCGGTTGTTCGCCACTGGCAATTTTATCCAAATCCACCATTATTATTTCTTCTCTTTTCCTGCCTATTCTTCTTATCACCTCACAGCGCTTCGGCCAGGCCAAAGGTCCTAAACCACCCGCAGCCGCTATAGCCATCTTCAATGTCATCGGCCGACCTGTAATAGGAATGGTTCCCGTACGGTTAACATTACCCATAATGTAGAATTCACCTACACTATCGACAGGCACAAAAATAGTATCGCCCGGCTTTATAACGATATTATAACGCGGAGTACCGGCAAGCAGCTTATCAGCCGGAATCCTTATAAGACGTGTTTCATCACCTTTTTCTTGCTCTGAATCTGATGACATAGCCTCTCTGAATGAACCAACAGGCTCCTGTCCGGGTGTAATATCAATAGGCGGCCTCGCAGGTTCAACCTGTTCCGAAGACAGTCCCGGTCTCGGCTGGCCGACTTGCATAGGAACCCACTTGCCATTTCGGAAAATCCATTCAACATGCCCTTCCGGTTCATCGCTTTGTGTCGGTGCCGATGAATCCACTTCAACAGGAACCCACTTACCGTTTCGGAAAACCCAGTCAATACCCCCGGATTGCTTCTTATCTGGTGAGTTACTCATCTGAGTTCGAACCGGTGCAGGTGGCGATTCCGATATATTACTCCGACTTGTTCGTACATTCACCCTATCTTGTGTGCGATTCAATTCCATAAAAGATTCTTGTGCATTTTCGACGTCTATTGGCCTGTTCAACCATTGCCGTTGACGTTGATAACGCTCGTTCATTTTTTTCAAGACACTTCTTGCATCC